>CAYUBX010000375.1:0-4260 GCA_964443165.1 uncultured Acidimicrobiales bacterium | reverse complement strand
AGACGGTCTCGCTGTATTGGGAGTAGCCGAGGTCACCGGCGACGAGGCCCCCGAACCAGTCGATGAAGCGCGCCAAAGCCGGGATCACCCCGGGCTCGTCGAGACGCGACGCGTCGGGATAGTTGTGGGCCAGCAGCCACATGAACCACATCGCGAGCGCGACCGAGATCAGAATCCCGCCGAGCCGACGGAAGAGGTAGCGCCGTGGCGCGCCGGGCATCGCCACCGCCACGGCGAACGCTCCCGCTCCGAGCCCCAGGACCAGAGGGACGCCACCGAGCAGAAGCGACGCGAACACCGCGACCAGACAGATTCCCGCCGCCGCGATCACACGTCGCCGCTGCGCGGCTGGGGGGTTGTTCACGACGGGCGCGGCTCCTCGACGGAGAGACTAGGACGAGGCAGCCTGTGCCCATGCACCACAATCTGGGCATGCCCGGCGTCCGCAGCATCAATGCCATCACTCTGGCCACCGCGGCGATGGGCGAGTCGATCGACTTCTACCAAGCGCTCGGCTTCGGGCTCGTCTTCGGTGGGCCGGACGCACCCTTTTCGACGCTGTCGAGCGGAGAATGCTTCGTGAACCTGACCGGTGTCGAGCACCCCGACGACGTCGAGACGGCGTGGGGGCGGGTGATCTTCCACGTCGAGGACGTCGACGCGCTCTACGAACAGGCGACTGCGGCCGGGCTCGTGGCCCAACGACCCCCGCGCGATGCGCCGTGGGGCGAGCGGATGTTTCCGATCTACGACCCCAACGGCCACGACCTGTCGTTCGCCAAGCCCCTGCCGCCGGAATCCATCGACTGACCGATAGCGTTGGATGGCCCCCGACGAGCTGAGGACTGCACATGGGATTCTTCGACCGCTTCCGCAAGAACAAGATCGTGGAGAAGGCGACCGACAGCGTCGGTGACGTCGCAGACAAGGTCGGTGACGTCGCGGGAGACGTGGCCGACAAGGCGGGCGCGGTGGCCTCCAAGGTCGGCGATGCCGTCGCGGACGGCGTCGACAAGGCCACGGACTTCGTCGACGACAAGACCGGCGGCAAGATCCACGACCAGCTCGAGAAGGTCGACAAGGTCGCCGACAAGCTGCGTTCCGGCGACGACGCCGACGGAGATGGAGACGACTCCGAAGAATCCTCCGATTGACACCCCCGCGCTGACGAGCCGCTCCGCCGCCTGGCTGACCATCTTCGGTGCCGTCGGGGTGGGCGTCGTCGTCACCCTCGCGCTCAGCGATGGAACGCCGGCGCTCGGCGGCCTCGCGGTGCCCTGGTGGTGCCTCCTCTGGGCGTTCGGGATCAACTGGCTGATCTTCGCCGCGGCGGTCCGATCGCGGTCCGAGCGGCTGTTCGACCTCACCGGCAGCGTGACCAACCTCGGCGTGTTGGGGCTCGCGCTCGCCGCGGGACCAGGTGGGACACGACAGATCGTGGTCGTGTTCCTCTTCGCGCGAGTGATCCGGCAGGGCGGCGACACTCGATTCGAGGCCTTCTCTCGCGATCCCGTGGTGTTCCTTCGAACCTGGACGGCGCAGGGTCTCTGGGTGCTGTTGACCCTGCTGCCCGCGGTGGCGACGACGGCCAACGGTCCGACCGATGTCGATCTCGCGCTCGTCGTGGGAGTGGTCATTGCAGCGGCCGGGCTGGCTCTCGAAGCCGTCGCCGATGAGCAGAAGCGCCGCTTCCGGTCGGATCCCTCCAATGACGGCAGGTTCATCACCAGTGGCGTGTGGGCCTGGAGCCGCCACCCCAACTACTTCGGCGAGATCGTCCTGTGGGTCGGGATCACCGTCGCGGCACTCCCCGCGCTCGAGGGGTGGCGTTGGGTCGCGGTCGTGTCGCCGGTTTTCGTCTACGTGCTTCTGGCGAAGGGCAGCGGGATCCCGATCCTCGAGACACGAGGGAAGAAGCGCTGGGGGGACGACCCCACCTACCGGGCATACCTCGATCGCACCACGCTGTTGATCCCCCGACCACCGCGGACGACCTGAAACACAGAACCACTTCGATCCTGACCATCAACGTCCGATAAGGCCCCATGGTTCGTGGCGTTGTCGGGTTGGCCGAACTGGATGCCTTCCAGGCCAACCCGCTGGTCAGGACGATCGTCATCGCGGCGGTCATCGTGACGGCCGTCACCGCTGTCGTGGCCCTGCGACGACGCGGGACAGATGAGCACCGAACCGCTGGCATCGCCGATGTTCTCGACATCACCTGGCGGAGCCCTGAGCGCGCTCGCGGAGTCGGCAGACGCTGCGCTCTACGCGGCCAAAAACGCCGGACGAAACCAGGTGGTCGTCGCCTCACCGAACTGACCTGCTAGCAAGGCCGGATGGGACGACTCGATGGACGCGTCGCCCTCGTCACGGGCGGGGCCCGTGGGCAGGGGGCGGCAGAGGCACGCATGTTCGCAGAGGAGGGCGCGGCGGTGGTCATCACCGACGTGCTCGTCGAGGACGGCGAACGCGCCGCAGGCGAGATCGGCGCCGACTTTCACCCCCACGATGTGTCCGACGAGGGCGAGTGGGACGCGGTCGTGACATCGATCATGGAGAGGCACGGACGCCTCGACGTTCTCGTCAACAACGCGGGGATCCTGGCCGCCGGTCAGCTCACCAACACCACGACGGAAACCTGGGATCGGGTCATCGCGGTGAACCAGACCGGCGTGTTCCTCGGGATGCGGGCGGTGGCGCCGGTGATGATCGAGCAATCGCAGGGTTCGATCATCAACATCAGTTCCGTCGCCGGGCTGGAGGGCATGTTCGGGTCGATGGCCTACACGGCGTCCAAGTTCGCCGTGCGCGGCATGACGAAGGTGGCAGCCAAAGAGCTCGGCCGGCACAACATTCGGGTCAACTCGATCCACCCCGGCCTCATCGACACCGACATGACGACGGAGTTCCCGAAAGAGCAGATGCTGCGCGGCGTTCCCCTGGGGCGCGAGGCGGCACCGGAAGAGGTCGGGGCGATGGCCCTCTTCCTCGCTTCCGACGAGGGCAGCTACTGCACCGGACAAGAATTCGTCGTGGACGGCGGGATGCACGGCTGAGGGCACGAGGCCGCTCCGAGCAACGCCCTAGGGTGCTGCACATGGAGCTGGACGCGCTGATCGAGCAGATCCACGAGGTAGGCCTCGAGTGGGACAAGCGAGCGGAAGAGGCGGATCGGACCGGCGCGATCCCAACGGAGAGTGCCGCGCTCGTTCGTGATCTCAACGCCCACCGTCTTCTGCAACCGACCCAGTTCGGCGGGGGCCAGCACTCCATCGAGGCGCACACGCGGGCCGTGGCGGCGATCGGCGAGTACTGCATGGCGACGGCCTGGTGTGCTGCGGTCTGGAGCGCTCACAACTGGATGGCATCGCTCTTTCCGATCGAGGGACAGGCCGAGCTCTGGGAGAACCCGACGGCGCTGCTGTCCGCGTCGATCGTTCCCAAAAACGCCTTCGCGCTCGACGGCGACGACGTGATGGTGCAGGGCCGCTTCTCGTTCGCATCGGGGTGCGACCACGCCGATTGGTTCGGCGTGGGAGGCATGGTCGAACTCGGCGGCCCGGTGATCTGCCTCTTCCCGCGCGACCCCTCGCTCATCGACGCGTCGTCCTGGGACGTGGTGGGCCTCTCGGGCACCGGCAGCAAGGACCTCGTCATCGACGAGCCGATCCGAGTGCCCCGCCATCGAGTTCTCTTCAGCATCGAGGCGGCCGAGGGCCGAGCCCCCGGCCAGCTGCACCACGACAACCCGCTGTATCGATGCCCCTTTCGGGCGACCGCCGCGCTCGTCCTCGCGGCGCCGGTCATCGGCGCCGCCAAGGCTGCGGTGACCCGGTTCGTCGAGCGACTCGATAGCCACGTGATCATGGCGCGCGGCGGGTCGCAGCGTTCCGACCCGGCCGCGGGCGCCCGCCTTGCGGAGTCCGCGGCGGAGGTGAACGCCGCAGAGCTCGTTCTCCTCGAGGCCGCTCAGCTGTTGGACGCGCTCGGCTCGGAATCCGATCCACACCCGGAGCGAGTCGCGTCGATCTTCCGCGACACGGGCTACAGCGTCCGCCTCGCGACTCGTGCGGTCGACCGGGTGTACGAAGCGAGCGGCGGTTCGGCATTGCGCCGCGCCGAACCGATCCAGCGTCTCTGGCGGGACGTCAACGCGGCACGAACCCACGCGATCATGGCGTGGGACGGTTCGGCCCAGATCTACGCGGACGCCGTGTTGGGAAGCTGACACAATCGGTCCCCGGAACAAGACAGTCG
>CAYUBX010000374.1:0-4279 GCA_964443165.1 uncultured Acidimicrobiales bacterium | reverse complement strand
GAGCGAGATCGTGGCGGGGGGTTGCACTCCGATCAACCGAATCGGGTCCATGCGATTCTCGGACTCGAGCTTGATGACCTCGGCGCCGCGGCTCGCGAGGAGACGGGTCGTGAGGGGCCCGGCGATCGCCCAACAGAAGTCGACGACTCGGATCCCGGCGAGCGGCTGGCTCGGGTCGGACGACCCGGTGTCGCTCTCGCCTGATTCGACGAGTCCGAAGTCCGCGGCCGCGGCTTCGCCGAGCGCCCCGACCCGGCCGCGGCGAGCTCGACCGGACGAAGTCCGAAAGGGGGAGCCGGCCACCGTGAGCGGGCCGTCCGAGGAGTCGACCGTCTCCCAGAAGTCGCGTGCGGCGAGATGCGGATCGGCGCCCACTTCGGTGACGTCCTGAACGGGGAGGACCAAAAGGCCCAGCGCCTGTCCGTGCTCGATCAGCTCGGCGGTCGTCAGCTTCGACGCCAGCGCCTCGACGTGCTTGCCGACGAGCTCTCGGGCAGAAAGCACGTGCTCCGGGTCCTGCCACTCCGGGCCGTCGAGGCCCAACGGTCCGAGGGCGCCTTCGGCCCACGTCACGAACCGATCCCAGTACGGCGGATGGATCGTGAACGACACCCACCCATCTGCCGAACGCATCGTCGTGAAGTCGGCTGGTCTGATGTGACGGCTGGGGCTGTTGCCGTGCCACGTGAAGTGGTTGCTGTTGGCCGTCTGCAGGGTCGTGAGGTTCACGGCCTCCTGTACCGAGATCTCGACCGACTGTGGCCCCGCGCCGTCTCGGGCTGCGGTGATGATGCCCATCGCTGCGTACGCGACGGTGAGCGAGGTCTGCTTCCACGCGAGTTCGCCCGCAGGTACCGCAGGTGGGTCGTCGGGATGCCCGTTGAGGACAAGATGGCCGCCGGCGGCCATCGCTGTGAGATCGGTGGTCGGCCGGGTGAGCCCGCCACCGGGAGTGCGTCGATCGACAGTGGTGATGGTCGACGTGGCACCGCTTGCTGCGCCGAGGACGAGCTGAGAGATCTGCGATGGCTCGAGCGGGCCGATCACGACCGTGGCGCCACGCACCAGTTCGAAGACGTCGCTCGGAAGTGTGCTGATCGAGGGTTCGAGGGCGAGGCTGCGCTTGCCCGCGTTGTGTGTCGCATCGCGCCACGGCTCCCGTCGGATCGAATCCGGCTCCGTCGATTCGACCCGGATCACCTCCGCCCCCAGCTCCGCGAGGAGTGTGGCTGCGTAGGTCGTCACCTCGTCGCCGACATCGATCACGCGGACTGCCTCGAGGAAACGGACCTCGTCGACCTGCGTCGCGATCAACTCCCCTGTGGGGATCGTTTCAGGCATCGCCGCCGCCGAAAACCCGCGCCGGAACGCCGGCGACCGTGGCGCCGCTCGGAACGTCGCGATGAACCAACGATCCCGCGCCGACGGTTGCGTCGCTTCCGATGGAGATCCCGGGCATCACGGTCGCGCCGGCGAAGACCGCGGCTCTGTCGCCGACGGAGACGCCGCCGCAGAGGGTCGCAGAGGGGCTCATGACGACGTGATCGCCGACGACGGCGTCGTGACTGAGCACGACGTTGGTGTTGACGAGGCCGTTGCGGCCGACGGTCACGTTGCCGGTGATGCGGGCGCCCGGGCTGACGATGCAACCCTCGCCGAGCGCCACCCATGGCCCGATCGTCGCGTCGCGGTGAACGAGTGTGGCGAGCGTGCGATCCGCAGACATGCGCTCGCGTTCGGCTCCCGAACCGGACATGAGGGCCAGCGGCAGGTCGGTGGCGTCGAGGTCGTCGAGGAACGCCGCCCCGATGCGAGCGGTGATGTTCGCGACGAGGTCGTGGTCGGCCCACTCCCCGTCGAGAAAGACGACGGCCTCGATTCGTGCCTCGAAGCCAGGCGATGCGTTCTCTGCGATCGCGATGATCTCGGTGAGGTAGCCGCCGCTGGCGACTGCGGCGATCGGGCGCGACACAGCACTGGTTTCTAGTGCGTCGGGCTACGGTGCCGCATGGCATTCACACTGGGCGTGCATCTGGGCCAGCAGAACGCGTCGATGGATGAGCTGCGCTCGTTGTGGCGCCGTTTCGACCAGTCGGGGCTCGACTGGCTGTCGGCGTGGGACCACTTGTACGAGGCGCCACCGGAGGACGGCCGCACCCCCCACTTCGAGGCTGTTGCGACGCTGGGTGCGATGGCGGCCGACACCAGTCGCATCCGGCTCGGCTGTCTCATGTTCTGTGTGCCGTACCGCAACCCGGCGCTCCTCGCAAAGGCTGCGGTCGCTATCGATCACATCTCCGGTGGCCGCTTCGAGATCGGGGTGGGGGCGGGGTGGCACGAGACCGAGTTCGTGGCTCACGGGTACGAGTTCGGCAGCTATCCGGAGCGCTTCGACATCCTCGAGGAGGGGCTCGAGATCATGACGGGGATGTTCACCCAGGACACGACGTCCTTCGCCGGTGAGCACTCACGAGTGGACGAGGTCACCTGCGTGCCGAAGCCGGTGCGCGGTCGGCTGCCGATCTGGATCGGGGGGCGCGGCCCGCGTCGCACGCCGGACCTCGCGGCTCGCTACGCCGACGGGTACAACGTCCCCTACGTGAGCCCCGAGGTGTATCGCGGTCTTTGCGAGCGCATCGATCGGGCGTGTGATGCGATCGGGCGCGATCCGGCCACGATCGAGCGGACGATCAACGTCTCGTTCAACCTCTCCACCACGGAGGAGGCGGCGGCCGCGGAACGTGCCCGATTCGCCGCCATGGATCCCGAGCGTGGCGAGCAACTGCAGGCGGGCGCCCTCATCGGCAGCCCCGATGCGGCGGTGGAACGGATCCTGGAATACGCCGAGGCAGGCGCGACCGGCCTCAACATCGCGCTGCGTCTCCCTATCGACAACGACGCTCTCGACGCGTACCTCGAGTCGGTGGTGCCCCAGGTTCGCGCCGCGCTGGGATGAGCAACACTGAGTTGAGTCACTTCGGTGTCAGACACCGAAGTGACTCAACTTCTAGGATGATTTCCGAACGGTCATTCGAATCCGAGTGGCCGGGGGGACAGGAGCACCCGTGAAGAGCATCTTCTTCCACCTCATGCCGTACCCGGATCTGCCGGACGACTTCCCGGAGACGCACCGGTCTGTCTGGGTGGAGATCGACCCGGAGCTGTACGACCCCGCCGTCGGTCACCAGACCTACAACGAGTACCTCGACGAGCTCGAGTTCGCGGCGAAGTGTGGGTTCGACGCCGTCGGCATCAATGAGCACCACAGCAATGGCTACGGGCTGATGCCGAGCCCCAACATCATCGCCGCAGCCCTGTCGCGAAACGTCCCAGACACCAACATCGTTGTGCTCGGCCACTCGGTGGCTCTCTACAACCCGCCGCTGCGTGTGGCGGAGGAGATCGCGATGCTCGACGGGATCACCGGCGGCCGGATGGTTGCAGGCTTCCCGGTCGGCTCTCCGATGGACACGATCTTCGCCTACGGCCAGAACCCTGCGACCCTTCGCGAGCGGTACCACGAAGGCGTCGATCTCATCCGCAAGGCGTGGACGAGCGACGAGGTGTTCTCCTTCAACGGCAACTACAACAAGCTGCGCTACGTCAACGTCTGGCCGCGCCCGGTCCAGGATCCCCATCCGCCGATCTGGATCCCGGGCGGCGGTTCTGTCGACACCTGGGACTGGTGCGCCCAGGACGACCTCGTCTACTGCTACCTCAGCTACTTCGGGTACAAGGCCGGCCTGAAGACGATGCAGGGCTTCTGGAAGAAGGTGCAGGAGTTCGGCAAGGAGACCAACCCGTTCCAGGGTGGTTTCGCGCAGTTCATCGCCGTGGCCGACACCGAAGCAGAGGCGTGGGACCTCTACCGGGAGCCGGCCGAGTACTTCTTCAACACCTGTCTTCACGTCTACGCGGGCTACGCCGACCCACCCGGCTACAAAACCCCCAACACGGTGCGAGCCGGCGTAGAGGGCATGGTCGAACGAGCGGCCCGTGAGGCGACGGCCCGCCAGGAGGGTGGCGGAGGCGGCATCGGTTCCCCGAACCGCCTCACCTTCGAGGACATGGTCGAGAAGGGCTACATCATCCTTGGCGACCCGACGCAGGTCACCGAGCAGGTCCACGAGCTGGCGACCTCGATGAACGTCGGACACCTCATGGTGTTCAGCCACTTCGGCAACATGTCGAAAGAGCTCGTCCGCTACAACACCGAGATGTACGCCACGAAGGTGATGCCGGAGGTGTCCGGACTCTTCGAGGACGAGTGGGAAGACAA
>CAYUBX010000373.1:0-4285 GCA_964443165.1 uncultured Acidimicrobiales bacterium | reverse complement strand
CGATGGCTGCCAGGAAGCGATCGTTCTCTGCGGGCGACCCGATCGTGACACGGATGCCCTCCCCCTCGAAGGGACGGGTGACCACACCGGCCGCCTCCAGCCGCTGACAGAGCGGCACCGCGTCGGGCCCAACGGGCATCCACACGAAGTTGGCCTGCCCTCGCGTGACGGCCCATCCCGCCGCCTCCAGCGCCTCCGCCACCCGCTCGCGTTCGGCGATCACCTCGTCGACGCGTGCCGCGAGCTCGCCGGCGGCCTCGTCGGTGAGCGAGGCGAGCGCGGCGACCTGGGCGAGCCCGTTGACCAGAAACGGAAGGGCCACCTTGTCGAGGGCTCCGATCACGTCGGGATGCCCGATCGCGTAGCCGACGCGGAGGTTCGCGAGGCCATAGGCCTTGCTGAAGGTGCGGAACACCACCGCATTCGCGTAGCGGGGAAGGATCGTCGCAATCGGGTCCTCGACCGTAGGATCCGTGACGAACTCGCGATACGCCTCGTCGATCACGACGACGACATCGGAGGGCACCCGCTCGAGCAGGGCGAGGATCTCCGCGGTCGTGCACACGGTGCCGGTCGGGTTGTTCGGCGTGGAGAGGATCACGAGCTTGGTGGCCGGTGTCACCGCGTCGGCCACGGCGTCGAGGTCGAACTGCTGACCGTCGAGCGGCACGGTGACCGCCGAGGCGTCAGCGATCGCGCTGAACACCGGATGCACCTCGAACGAGCGCCACGGGTACACGACTTCGTCGCCAGCGTCGACGTAGGCCAAAAAGAGCTGTTGAAGCAGTCCGACCGAGCCGCAACCCACCGTCACCTGATCGAGGTCGACCCCGAGGCGCGTGGCGAGCGCATCTCGCAGTTCGAGCCCGCGGTGGTCGGGATATCGGTTGGCCGAGACGATGTGATCGGCGATCGCCGACGCGACGGACGGCAACGGGCCGTAGGAGATCTCGTTGGACGCGAGCTTGATCGCCTCCACGATCTGGTGTTCCTCTTCGGCCTGAGCGGCCGATTTCCCTGGCTTGTACTGCGGGAGACCGTCGACGACGGCGCGCGGGCGTCCGGACATGCCGGCGAGCGTAACCCGTCAGCCGGCAAGGGCCTCGAGAACCGGCCAGTGCGGCTCGGCCCCGCCGGCCGGGTTGAGCGGGATCACGACCACCTCGCTTGCACCGGCATCCAGATGCTCGTCGACCCGGGCACCGACCTGGTCCTCGCTTCCCCAAGCGACGAGGGTGTCCACGAGCCGGTCGCTTCCGCCGTCTGCGAAGTCGGCATCGTCGAAACCGAGTCGCCGCCAGGCCCGGTGGTAGTAGGCGAGCCCGACGTAGAAGTCGATCGCGCGCCGCGCCAGTCGCCTCGCTTCGGTGGGGTCCTCGCAGAGCAGACACATCTGGGACACGTTGATCACCTGCTCGTCGCGCAGTTGCGACCGCACCGACGCAGTGTGGCTCGGGTCCTGGAGGTAGGTGCTCAAGCCGTCGGCCCTCCCGGCCGCCATCTCCACCATCTTCGGCCCGTGCGCAGCAACGTGGACGGGCGCGACCTGATCGCCGGGGACGGTCAGGCGAGCGGCAGCAATGTCGTCGAGATACGCGGCCAAGCGCTCCACCGGTGGATCCCACTCGTGGCCGCGCATGCCGACGAGGCCGGCGTTGGACACACCGACGCCGAGCACGAAGCGCCCTCCTGAGAACTCGGCCAGTGTCCGCGCTCCCGCCGCTGCAGCGGTCGCGTCACGGGCGTAGACGTTGACGATCCCCGTCGCGACCTTCAGCTCGCCAGTGTGCGCGAGGAGGTGGGCCGAGGTTGCGAAGGGCTCTCTCCCGAAGAGCTCGGGAACCCAGAAGGTGTCGAGACCCAGATCTTCGACCCGCTGAGCGCACGCCACGAGTGCCTCGCCGCTCATGCGATCGGTGTTGAACATGACGCCGAGGTGGCGGTCAGCAGAACTCATCTCGCGACCGTAGCGCCGCCGGGGAACGTCGATCTCAGCGCAGTGCGTCTGCGACAGCCAGCTCTGCGAAGCGATCGGGGTCGTATCCCA
Organism: uncultured Acidimicrobiales bacterium; assembly: GCA_964443165.1. Taxonomy (GTDB): domain Bacteria; phylum Actinomycetota; class Acidimicrobiia; order Acidimicrobiales; family Poriferisodalaceae; genus JAYPWI01. The sequence continues at coordinate 2,238 of CAYUBX010000373.1, read as the reverse complement.
GGTACTCGCAGAGGACCTCGAACGAGTGCTCGCCGTACATGGGAGCGGACCAGGTGGGCTCGATCGACGTCTCGGAGAGCTGGAAGGCCTGCGCTTCGGCCCACGAGTGGCCGAGCGATCCGTGCGGCACCTCGACGAAGACGTTGCGGTGGCGCATCTGCGGGTCGCGGACGATCTCCCGCCCCGCCTGCACGACGTGCGCGGGGACCCCTGCGGCGATGAGAGCCGCCTCGTTGTTCGCAGCCTCGCCTTGCCGGGTCCACCCACTGATGAGATCGTCGAGCTCGTCGTGTCGGCTGCGCCGCTCCGAGACGGACAGCCCGCCCAGATCCTCGCGGCCGACGAGACGGGCAATCGCCGCCCAGCTCTTGTCGGTGTCACACGCGATCGCTACCCAGCTGTCGTCACCCGACGCGGGGTACACCCCGTGCGGCGCCATGTGCGGATCGCGGTTGCCGTCGCGAGTGATCACCCGGCCGTTCGCTTCGTCCTCGAGGAAGGCGGGGCCGAGGAAGTGGAGCGCGCCCTCGAGCTGCGAATAGTCGATGTAGGTGCCCTCGCCGGTCCGGCGCCGGTGGTCGAGTGCAGCCAGGAGCACGAGGGCGCTGAGCTTGGGCGAGATGTAGTCGGTGAACGCGGTGAAGGGGCCGGCCGGCATGCGATCCGGCCACCCGGTGAGCGGGTAGAAGCCAGCGATCGCCGCCGCCATGGTGCCGAAGCCGGCGTAACGCGCCATGGGACCGTCGTCGCCCATCAGGTTCGACTGGAAGACGATCAGGTCGGGATTGATGGAGCGGAGGCGCTCGGGCCCCAGGCCCCAGCGCGTCATCGCTCCCGCGGAGAACGAGTCGGTGACGACATCCGCCCACGCCACGAGGTCCTCGATGACCCCCTTCGCCTCAGGGTGCCGCATGTCGAGGGCCAGGCCCTTCTTCCCCGCGTTGAGCGAATGCATCTGGAACGAACCATCGGGATCTCCATCCTCGGCGCGAAACGGCCCCGCTCCCCGCAGCACGTCTGGCCGGGTCTCGCTCTCGACCTTGACGACGGTGGCACCGAGGTCGGACAGAGTCCTGGTGGCGTCAGGACCGGCGACCGCCCACATGAAGTCCAGGATCTTGACGCCATCGAGCGGGCGATCGGTGTGTGCCGCGCCGCCCGGAAGCGGTCCGCGACCGAGGTTGGCCATCACCTCTGCCGTGTGCTCGCCGAGTCGTGGCGCGGGCGTCGGCTCCACGGTGCCCTGCTCGGGACGGGCGAACGGTCCGCACATGCGAACAGCGCCTGGCCCGTCGGCCCGCCAGTAGTCGCGCTCTGCGAGGTGGTCCATCGACAGCACGTCGCGGGTGGTCAGGATCGGCGCGATCAACAGGTTGCGATCGAGAGCGGCGTCGAGGAGCTCGGCCTTCGTCTTGGTCGCCATGAAGCGTGCGATCGCCTCGGTGCCTTGCTCCAGGGGCTCCATACCGACCTCGCCTGCGAACACCTGGTTCGCGTACTCGATCCAGTTCTGGTCGAGGAGCTCGGCGGAGCACAGCCCTTCCTCGTGGATCCACTCGAAGAGGCGGGCCGTGTAGGGGCCGATCATCGCCCCGAACAGGAACGTGACCGTGACGTGACCGTCAGCGCAGGGGTGGACGAACTGGATCGTGAAGGGGCCGAGTTGAACGCCACCCGGACGTCGCGTCGGACTCTCCGCCTCGTCCTCACGCAGGGCGTACATCATCTGGAACTGCGTCGCGGAGAGGAAGGCGACCTGCGCGCTCACGTCGGCGTGTTGGACACGGCCGGACACCCCGCGGTCGTAGAGGAGGGTCGCGACGGCACACGCGGCGTCGGCCGCTGCGAAGTTCCACGTCTGCGGCTCGGTGACGCGCACAGGAGCGCGATCGGGGTCGCCGGTGAGCGACATCGTTCCCGACGAGGCCGCGATGGTGAGGTCCGTCGCAGGCCAGTCGGCCTTGGGCCCCGAACCTCCGAACGGGGAGATCGACACGGTCGCGAGACCAGGGTGGGTCGCACGGAGAGCGTCGAGGTCCAACGGGATCGCGCCGCATTCGATGAGGGCATCTGCGCTCGCGGCGAGCGCGTCCAGATCGGCGCCGTCGCCCAGCTCGACCGATCTGCGGCCGCGATCCTGCGCGACGTGAGCGAGGGCTGCCTCGGCGCTCGCGACGTCGCCCACATGGGGACCGTGGTGGCGGTGCCGGTGCCCTCCCTCCGGCTCGACGTGGATGT
>CAYUBX010000372.1:0-4286 GCA_964443165.1 uncultured Acidimicrobiales bacterium | reverse complement strand
CGCGCTGCGGTTCAAGACGGAGTTCGACCTGCGCCAGGCGGGCGACTGGCGGCCCGACGAGCAGTCGGTGACCACGACGGTCTGCTCGTACTGCGGCGTAGGCTGCAACCTCGAGCTCCACACTCAGGACGACAGGATCGTGAAGGTGACGTCTCCCGCGGACCACAACGTCACGCACGGCCACTTGTGCATCAAGGGTCGCTTCGGCTGGCAGTACGTGCACGCGCCGGAATACCGGCCCGCCGACCCCGACACACGGCAGACCTGAAGCGACCGAGACGGTGAGCGACAACTCGACCCTCGGGGGAGCCGACGACACGGTCGTCGGGGGACCCGCCTTCAGCGTCGGCAGCACCGCGGCCAAGACCTGGTCGCTGTTTCTCGGCATCAGCCTGCTGTCGTTCGGGAGCGGCCTGTCGGGAGTGCTCCTCGGCGTCCGTGCGGAATCGGAGGGCTTCTCCACCGTCGTGTCCGGTCTGGTGATGACGTCCTACTTCGTCGGGTTCCTGGGCGGGACCCGATACGTCGAGCGCGCCATCGTCTCCGTCGGCCACATCCGCGTGTTCGCCGCTCTCGCCTCGGTTGCCAGCAGCGCCCTCTTGCTGCAGGTGATCTGGATCAACCCCTTGAGCTGGGCGCTCCTCCGCTTCTCCTTCGGCCTGTGCATCGCCGGTTTGTTCGTCGTCGCCGAGTCGTGGCTCAACGACCTCGCGACCAACGCAACCCGCGGACGAATTCTCGCGGTGTACATGGTGGTGACAATGGGGTCGATGGCGGGCGGCCAGTTTCTGATCAACTCGGCCGACCCCGGCGGCTTCGTGCTGTTCGCTGTGGCATCGGTTCTCGTGTCAATGGCGCTCGTGCCCGTCACGCTGTCGGCATCGAGCGCTCCTCCAGCGAGCGTTCCCACGCCGATCGGGTTCCGCGAGCTCGTGACCATCTCACCGACGGGCGTCCTGTCGTCGTTCCTGGTCGGCGTCGCCGCCGGGATCCTGATCGCGCTCGGCTCGGTGTACGGCGCCTCGGTCGGCATGACGGAGCGAGAGGTGTCGATCTTCATGGCCGCGCCGATGGTGGGTGCCGTGCTGCTCCAGTTCCCGATCGGGCGGTTGTCCGACCGGGTTCCGCGCCGTGGGGTGATGGCCGTCGTAGCCGTCGCAGGGACAGTGCTCGCTGCACTGATGACAGCCGTGAGCGACACGGGCGCGTCCGGCGTGGTGATCATGGGGCTGATCGGCGGCGTCGTGTTTCCGCTCTACTCGCTAACGATCGCCTACACGAACGACTGGCTGAAGCCGAGCCAGATGATGGGCGCGAGCGCCATGCTCGTGCGGGTCAACGGAACCGGAGCCATCGTCGGGCCACTCGTCACCGCCCCGCTGCTCGCGATCGATCTCCAGCTCTTCTTCTGGGCCCTCGCTGCCGCGCACGGAGTCATCGCGCTCTTTCTCTTTCAACGGATCGTCGCTCGCGATCCCGTCCCGCTCGACGAGCAGGGGCCGTTCCAGCCGTTCCCGGGTCGCGGTTCACGCATGGCGGTGCGACTCCTCACAAGGCGGCGGTAGGCACGGTGGGGGCGTTCCTGGGAGCACTCGCCGCGCTCGGCATCGCCCTCACCGACATTCCCGGACGTCGACTCAACGTCCGTGCGGGACCCATCACCACATCGGCCACGATCCAGTTCTGGGGTGGCGTCTGCGCATTGCTGGGTCTCCTGTTCGTCGGTAGCACCTTTCGTGGTGACGAGCTCGTGCTCGGCCTGCTGTCCGGTATCGGAATGGCTGTCGGCCTCGGCGGCTACTACGCAGGACTGCTTCGGGCGAGCTCCGCCGTCGTCGCCCCGATCGTCGCAGTGCTCAACGCCGTTCTGCCGTACATCTATGCGCTGATCCGCGGGAGTTCGCCGAGCGCAGTCGCCGTCGGGGGAGCGGCGGTCAGCTTCGTGGGGCTGGCGATAGTCACGGCGTCGGGAAGCCTGGAGGGGGACATCCGTGCTGGTGTCCGGTGGGCGCTGATCTCCGGGGTCGGGTACGGCGTAGCGATCTCGGTGCTCGTCGACGTGGGCGACGGCGCTGGTGCCTGGCCGGGCGCATCCCAGCGGCTGTCCGCCTTCATCGTGATTGCCGCGCTGGCGCTCCACCGTCGCGCCCGCCCTCTCCCCGAACGTCGCGAGACCCACCTCGGGGTGTTCGCGGGCGTGTTCGCCGGGGCGACGAGCGTTCTTTATCTCTTGGCACTCGAAGCCGATCCGTCGAGCGCGGTGGTCACCGCATCCCTCTTCCCGATCGGCAGCGTGGCGGTCGGGCGCTTCACCCAGGGGGACCTCGTCACCCGTGCCCAGGTGATCGGAATCGGTGTCGTGCTGTTCGGCGTGATTGGCGTCATCGCCGGGTGATCCCGAGTTGAGTCACATCGGTGTCAGGCACCGAAGTGACTCAACCTGCGCTCAGACGATGGAGTCCGGTTCCTCGGCCTTGCGCTTGGCGATGTACGCCTTCATCTCCGCGTCGATCGCATCGTCGATCGGCGGAGCCTCGTAGTCGGCCAGCATCGACTTCCACGTCGTGTTGGCTCGCTGGGCCGCGCTGAGCGACCCCTCGTCCGCCCACTGTTCGAAGCTGTTGTTGTCGGCGATCGTCGAGCGGTAGAACGCGGTCTCGAAGTTGGCGAGCGTGTGCCCGTTGCCGAGGAAGTGGTCACCGTGCGGGTTGGTGCGGAACGCCTCCATCGCCTGCCCGTTGTCGGATATGTCCACCCCCCGGGCGAACACCTCCATCATGCCGAGCTGGTCGGCGTCCATGATCAGCTTCTCGTAGCTCAGGGCGAGACCACCTTCAATCCATCCGGCGGCATGGAGCACGAAGTGAACGCCGGCCTGCATGGTCGGCAGGAGCGTCGATGCGGACTCGTACGCGGCCTGTGCATCGGGCGCCTTGGAGCTCGTGAACTGCCCGCCCGAACGGAAGGGCACGCCGAGCCGTCGAGCCAGCGCTGCCATCACGTAGATCGCCAGGCCAGCCTCGGGCGTGCCGAAGGTGGGAGCACCCGTCGCCATCGACATCGACGATGCGAATGTCCCGAAGATCACCGGAGCGCCCGGCCGAACCAGCTGGCAGAACGCCATTCCGGACAGCGCCTCCGCCAGCGCCTGTGCGGCGAGGCCGGCCACCGTCACCGGCGACATGGCCCCCGCGAGGATGAACGGCGACATGATGCACGCCTGGTTGTTCTCTGCGTACACCTTCGCGGCGCCGAGCATCGTCGCGTCCCACCTCAGCGGAGACGACGCGTTGATGAGGCTGGTCATCACGGTGCGATCGGCGAGGTCGCCTCCGAAGGCGATCCGGCACAGCTCCACCGAATCCTGCGCCCGCTCGGGAGCCGTCACGGAGCCCATCAACGGCTTGTCGCTGTAGCGCAGGTGGGCATACACCATGTCGAGGTGCCGTTTGTTGACCGGGATGTCGACTGGCTCGCAGACTGTCCCGCCGCTGTGGTGGAGGTGGGGGAGCAGGTAGGTCAGCTTCACCACCTTCTCGAAGTCCCCGAGCGTGGCGTAGCGCCTCCCCTGATCGAGATCGGTCACGAACGGGGAGCCGTAGTTGGGCGCGAAGACAGTGGTGTTGTCGCCGATCTTCACCGAACGGGATTCGTTCCGCGCCACCTGGGTGTAAGCGGACGGCGCGTTGTCCTGGACGATCTGGCGGCACAGCCCGCGCGGGAATCGGACGAGGTCGCCGTCCACATCGGCGCCCGCGGCCTTCCACAGGTCAAGGGCCTCGGGGAACTCCTGGAAGGCGACCCCCACCTCGCTGAGGATCGTCTCGGCGTTCTCCTCGATCTGGACCAGCCCCGCCTCGTCGAGCACCTCGACCGGGGGGAGCTGCCGCTCGAGGTAGGCCACCGTCTCCGCCGCCGCGGATGCGCGAGCTGCCTGTCGAGCGGCGCGACCACCTCCTCGTCGCCCACGTCGTTCGCTCACGTCGCCTCCTCGTCGGTGGTTCTCGCAGTCCGCCGCCGCCGACTTCGCCGGCCGGACACGTTGGTCGCTGGTGCGCGCTCGGGCAACTCGACGACACCCGCCAGGTGCGGGGCGGGGGCCGTCGCGTGCGGCAGAGCCATCGCGTCGACGAACAGTTCCTGGAATCGCGGCTCGGTCGCCGTCTCGATCTTGTTGACGCGCCGCACGACGTCCTCGACCTCCCGGCGCTGACGCCCGGACAGCAGGGCGCGCACTGCGCCGGTTCCTGCGGCGTTTCCGACGCTGCGCACCCCTTCGACCGGTG
>CAYUBX010000371.1:0-4287 GCA_964443165.1 uncultured Acidimicrobiales bacterium | reverse complement strand
GCGATCCCCACCTCGCGGATCGTCATGTCTGCGTCGACGCCGGCGCCGTAGTCCGAGTACACGGTGTGCACGTGGGGATTGCGGTCGTCGGCGGGGAACGTCCAGAACTCGCCGTCGTAGCTGAAGGTCGGGTTGGTCAACGCCGTGATCACGACGTCGACGAACTCCTCGAAGAACCGACGGTTGTAGTGGTCGGCCTCGGAGTCCTTGTTCCACTTGCCGACCGCTGCGAGGTCGTCGCGGACCTTGAACTGCTCCACCCAGCGGTGCTGGTACCCGCGCACCATGCCGACGCCGAGACGGCCGCCGGTCATGTGGTCGAGCGTCGCCATCTGCTCGGCGGCCCGCAGCGGGTTGTGGGTGGTGGACACCCACCCACAGGCGATCGCACGGAGCTGCTCGGTGTGTTGGGTGACCCACGACGCCATGAGTCCGAGGTCGTTGGAGGCTTCGAACCCCTCGACCTGGAGGTGATGTTCGGGGTGTCCGAACCCGTACCACCCGTTGCGGTCGGCGAACTGGGCGATGTCACGGATCTCCGCCAGCATCCGCTGGTAGTAGTCGTTGTTGAGTCCCGCCAGACCCGCCTCGAGCTCATGGCGACGGCCCATCGTGCAGTACATGAACAGGTCGAACTTCACGGGCTCCTCCTCGGTGCGATGTGGCGAGCGAACCGCTCAGCTGGCGAGGCCATCCACCAGCGTCGATGCGTACATCTGGGCCACATCATCGACGGTCAGCTCGCCGTCGGGCCGGAACCAGTTGACGCAGCTGTTGAGCGCGGAGATCGTCATCCGGGCCACGACCCGGGGATCGAACTCGCTGCGCAGCGAGCCGTCCTTCTGCCCCGCCCGCATGAGATCGACCCACACGTTGGCGAATTCGCGAAGCGGAACGGCCAGCGCCGCACGCGTGGAACGAGGGGCTTCCTCGTAACAGCGGATGTTGGCCCTGGTGTAGTTGCTGTCGGCAACGATCCGCGTGGCGTAGGCGGCGACGGCGGCGAGCAAGCGATCGTGTCCGTTGGCATCGGGGCCCCGACCGACCACCGCGTGGCAGATGGCCTCGCTCGCGTGCTCGATACCCACCCGCAGGACCTCTTCGACGATCGCGTCCTTCGAGTCGAAGTGGTAGTAGAGGCTCCCCGCCTGCATCTCGGCCACGGCCGCGATATCGGTCAGCGTCGCTGCCGCGTAGCCCTCGCGGGCCAGGACGTCTGCGGCCGCGTCGAGGATGCGCATGCGGGTGCGCTCGCCCTTGCGGATCCTCTCCGGAGAGCCGTTGGCAGGTGCTGTGGTGGGTGCTTCGGTGTCCGACATGCTCAGCTTCACAAGTTAGTTGAACAAATGCTCAGGAGCCGCGCGAAGTGGGGACGCGCCCGGCCCGGCCGACCGATGCCCGCCCGGTGCGCTGCAACCCACCCGGTGATCAGCTTCGTCATGGCGGTGAACGCCGCGAGGGACAGCGCGACGACTGCGATGCCGAGGATCACGGCCCCAAACTCGATCAGGAGAAGGTCACCGTGACCGGATCCCGCCGACGGCTCACATCCGCCGGCTTCCCGTGGAGCTCAACCGGCGCCGATGTTCGAGGAAGTCCACGAGCACGTAGTCGCCGAGGTTGTCTGGGCTCGTGAAGAAGGCGCGACCGCCGTTCATCTGGGTCATCTTCTCGACGAACGCCCGCAGGTAGCTGTTGGGATCGAGCATGAAGACGTTGATGCGGATGTCCTCGCGGGTGGCGCGGGCCACCTCTTTGAGGGTGGCCTCCACCGTCTCGGGCACCGGCGGATAGTTGAAGTAGGGGCGGCCGTCGGGGCCGAGGTGCGCGGTCGGCTCGCCGTCGGTGATCATGATGATCTGCTTGGTCCCGGTCTGGCTGGCCAGCAACCGCCGAGCGATCATGAACCCGTGCTGCATGTTCGTTCCGTAGGCGAAGTCCCACGACACCTCGGGCAGCTGCTGCGGCTTGAGTTCCTGCGCCGACTCGGCGAAGCCCACGATTCCCAAGTAATCGCGGGGGTACTGGCTCGAGATGAGCGAGTGGAGCGCCATCGTGACCTTCTTGGCGGGAAGGAAGTTGTCGCGCATCGGCATCGAGAGGGACAGGTCGAGCATCAGCACGGTCGAGGCCCGTGAGTTGAGCTCCGTCCGTTCGATCTCGAAGTCGTCTGGCGTCAGGCGCACCGGCGTGCCGGACCCCTGACGTCCGATCGCGTTTCGCACCGTCTGTTCGATGTTGAGGTTGAAGTTGTCGCCGAACTCGTAGGCCTTGGTCTCGTAGGCCCGCTCGTGGCCGATGCCCGTCTTGACCACTCGGTGCTGGCCGACCTTGTCGTCCATCAGCTTGTTGAACAGGTCGCCGAGGGCGTTCTGGCCGATCCGGCGCAGAGCACGCGGGGTGAGCTCGAGGCGGCCCTCCTTGTTCTCCGCGAGGCCGGCGTCCTCGAGCATCCTGGCCATCTCGCTCAGCCGCTCGAGCGCCTCAGCGGACTCGCGGCCGAGCAGTTCTTCGACCCGGTCGATGTCGACCTCGGCGAGGGCACCGGGATTAGTGGCGTTCTGGAGCATCCGCTGCAGCGAATCCATGTCGCCCAGCTGCTGCATGAGGTCGGTGGCCTGGCTCATGGAGAGAGGGTCCTGGCCGCTGAACTGCTCGCTCCGATCCCAGCCCATGTCCGGAAACGCGTTCTGGAGGTTCTGGGCGAGCTGCTGGGCCTGCCACTGGAGGTCCATGTCCTCCATCAGCTGGCTGGCCAGCTCCTGGAGCTGCTGACGCTGCTCAGGCGTCATGGAGTTCATCATCGCCTGCATGGCGGCCATGCGCTCCGCCATGATCTCGAGCAGCTCGTCGAGCGTCTCGGGGTTCTCGGGGAAGAACTGCCCGTGCCGCTCCATGAACCCCTCGAAGTCGGGTTCCTCACCGCGCTCGCGCTGCTCGAGCATCTGGTTGAGCTCGGCCATCATGTCCTTCATGGCCTGGATGGACTCTTCGTCCATGTTCCCCATGGCCCCGGCCATCTGGTCGAACATCGACTGAGCGACCTCTTGCTTCAGCCGCTCCATCAGCTCCTCGAACTGCTGACGGGCCTCGGTTGACACGAAGTCGTAGTTCTGCAGATCGCGCACCTTGCCGGCGAGATCCGGCGGCAGGAAGTCGAGCTGCAGGTTCTTGTCCTGGGCCGACTGCTGTGCGATCTCCGACCGTCTTTCGTCGCCGGACGCCTCCGCTTGATCGACGAAGTCCTCGAGGGCGTCGCGCTCCTCCGCGACGACGTCGTCGAGCTCCTGGCTGATCTCGTCGTAGATCCCACCGAGGTCGAACTGATCGAGCATCTCCTGACGCCGCTCACGCAGCTGGTTGATCACGTCGCGCAGACCCTGGAGCCGGTTGCCGTCCTGATCTTCGAAGCCCTGCTGCATCAAGCGACGCATCTCGGCGTTGAGATCACCGTGATAGAGCAGGTCGTCGGTGAGCTCTTTGAAAAGCTCCTCGGCGTCGTAGTCGAAGCCCGCCTGCGTCCCGTCCCAGGCCGAGTACTTGAACCGGGCCCCTTCCCGCTTCTTGCGTCGCCTGAGGATCGCCATATCGCGAGGCTAGCGGCGGGTGCCGTCCAATGGCCTGACGAAAACGCTTCGCTCACATCGGGCGGTGATTTGGCCAATCTGACCAAGGTAGGACTGCGGGACCTCCTCACTCGCTGGGCGCCATTCGTCGTGTTGCTCATCGCGCTGTCGCTGACGGCGATCGGACACGTGCGACAGAGGGCGTCGATGATCGACCGCCTGAGGGTCGGCGTTCGCCTCGCGATCGATGGCTTCGGCACCGGATCATCGTCGCTCAGCCAAGTATCGTCGCTCAGCCAAGTGACGTCGTTCCCGTTCGACATCGTCAAGATCGACAGATCGCCCGTAGTGCGGGTCCACAAATCCACCTGGGTCGACCCGGACGCCATCGTCGAGCACCTCGGCGTACGCGTGACCGAACCCAGCGCCGACTGACCCGCTGGAGCGTCAGGTGTGCGGAACCGGTCGCCACATCGGCCGCATCACGGGTCCGTTCTCGGCAATCCGGACCTCGTCGAGGACGCTGAACCCCAGCCGGTCGTAGAAGGACAGGTTGCGGGGATTCGAGCTCTCTAGATACGTCGGCACCCCATCTCGATCCGCGAGTTCGAGAATCGGCTCGACCACCCGGCGACCGTCCCCCTTGCCGCGGCGACCCCGATCCACACCCACGGTGTTGAAGTAGTAGTTCGCCACGTCCATCGGGTGGGCGCCGCGCAAA
>CAYUBX010000370.1:0-4288 GCA_964443165.1 uncultured Acidimicrobiales bacterium | reverse complement strand
CTGACGTACATGGCGGGGGCGACGAAGAACATCCAGCTGGGCTCGATGGTGTGCGTCCTCCCGTGGCACGACCCGCTGCGTGTCGCCGAGCAGGTGGCGATGCTCGACAACCTCTCCGGTGGCCGGGTGATCCTGGGGCTCGGGCGTGGGACCGGCAAGGTGGAGTTCGACGGCTTCCGCACCGAAATGGCGAGCGCCCGCCTCCGCTTCAAGGAGTCGACCGAGCTGCTGCTCGGCGCCCTCGAGAACGGGTACGCGGAGTACCACGGTGAACTGCTCGACCAGCCGCGGGTGGACATCCGCCCCCGGCCGTTCAAGTCGTTCCGCGGGCGGGCCTACGCCGCAGCGGTGTCCCCGGAGTCGGCGAAGATCATGGCCGAGATGGGCGTGGGCATCCTCATCGTCCCGCAGAAGCCGTGGAAGGCGGTCCGCCAGGAGCTGCAGGACTACCGGGACGTCTACCGCGAGGCCAACGATGCCGAGCCGCCGCCCCCGTACGTCGCCGGTTGGACGTTCGTCGACGAGAGCGCCGATCGGGCCGAGGAAAAGGCCCGCGAGTTCATCGGTGGCTACTGGGATTCGATCATCGCCCACTACGAGTTCGATCAGCCGCACCTGAAGGACACGCCCGGGTACGAGCACCACGGCCTCATGTACGACCGGCTGATGGCCCCCGGCGGCATGGAGGCCATGACCGAGTTCTTCGTCGGCCTGCAGATCTGGGGCACTCCCGATCAAGTCACCGAGAAGATTATGAAGCTCCAGGACGAGACCTACATGGACGGGTACATGGCGGTCTTCAGCTATGCCGGGATGCCGATCGACGAGGCGGAGCGCAGCATGAAGTTGTTCGCCAGCGATGTCAGGCCCGAGCTGCAGGCGTTGCGGCCGGTTCACGATCGCCTTGGGGTTCCCGCCTGATCCAGGCGCTCGACGCCGAGAGCCCGACAGGCGCCGACGGCCCGTACCACCACCTGGGGTACACCGCGATCACCCAGGCCACGTCGGCCTGGCAGCTCGACCTGCGGGTCTGACCCTCAGGTTCCCGACCGGACGGCACGGTCGCGCTCCGAGAGCGTGATGGCGAGCGCCGCGGCGGAGATGACGGCGCTCGCCCAGAGGGCCGGGCGGGCCGAGTCGGTGAGGTCGGCCAGGACGCCGCCGAACTGGGGCCCCGCAGCAAGCCCCGCCCCGAAGGCGATCGTGACGACGCCGTACGCCGCGCCGAACGCGTCGCCATCGAGGTGGTCGCTGACCCTGGCACCGATGGTGACGGGTCCACCGGTGAAGCTGATGCCGAACGCGAAGGCCGCGACGAGCGCGATGACCGGTTGTCCCGTCGTGATGAGCAACGTCGAGACCGTCATCAACGCGAGGCCGGCCGCCTGGGAGCGAAGTCGACCCATTCGATCGGTCAGCGGGCCGAACACCGGCCCGCCCGCGAGCGTGCCGATGCCGATGAGGAGGAAGGCCCCGTTGGCGATAGCGCGGTCCAGCCCCGCGTCGTCCTCGAGGTATCCGACCGTGAAGGTCATGACCATCGCCATCGCGAAGGCGAAGAGCGCGTATTCCACCAGCAGGCGACCCCAGTTGGGCACCCGCCGCAGCTCCCCGAGCCCGCTGAGGCGGACCGTCGTCGTCGGCGCTCTTCTGGGTAGCGATGCCAGCACGGCGACCGCCACTCCGATTCCGATGGCGAACTCGACGACATAGACGGCGCGGAAGTCGTCTCCGCCGATCGACGTGTCGAGCAACGACGCCGCGACGATCCCGATTCCCACGCCCGTCCCGACGATCCCCATCGCCGCTCCGCGGCGCGCCTCGTCGACGAGGCCGGTCGCGATCGCAGGTGCCGTCACCCAGACTCCTGCCGCCGCAAATCCGGTCAGAACCAGAGCCGTCGCAACCACCGCGACGCCTGGTCCCCAGGCCAGGAACCCGAGCCCGACCACCACCCCGACGAGGCCGACGTGGGACACCGTGGCGAGCCCCCAGCGTCCGACGACGACGCTCACGACCAACGAACCCAGGAGGTACGCCACGAGGTTGGCGGAGCCGATGGCACCGGCAACCGTGTTCGAGACGCCCAGGTCGTCGCGGACGTCGGTGAACAGAAGTGAGTAGGTGAAGCGTCCGAACGACTGCGACACTGCCGTCGCCAGGGTGACGGCGGCGAGCGTGATCAGCCGGGCGCGTGAGCTCCGCACGGACGTTCCGGACACGTGAGCGACGCTACCGGAGACCTACAGCGCCCTCCGAGACGTTTCCGGACACATTCGCGCCGATCAGCCGGCGTCGTGCGGCCAGGTGACGGCGGGGACCGGCGGACGTTCGCCGTAGATGGTCTCGGTGGCCACGACCCGGCGCGGGGATTTCGGGTTGGCGAAGCTGGCGACGTCGGCGTAGATCACCTCGCGGTCGTGGTCGTCGCCGAAGAAGCGCTCCCGCATGTCCTCCATCGATGCGAAGGCACACAGCGCGAATCCGTCGAATTCGGGTCCCTGAATTGTGTGGACGACGCTCAGCTGGCTGTAGTCCCACATGCCCGGGTGGTGGCGAAGCGCGAGGGGCGCGTGCGTGTCGCGCCAGGGGTGGGCGGACTGCCGGTGATCGAGATCCTCGTGGTGGAGCATCGGGAAGACAGCGGTCACGCCACGGGATGACTGGCCAGGGACGACAGGGTCAGGGCGCTCGCGGATCGTGCGGCAGAACCCGAGGTACAGGCCAACCCCCGCGGCGGGCGCGACCAGGTCCAGATCATCGGTCATCGCCCTGACCAACGCGCGGAACGGAAGTTCCCGTGTCTCGTCGGGATCGCTGAGATAGGAGATCCCCCCGAGATTCCTGGCCACCTCCTCCGCTGCGTCCCTGTCGTTGCCGATGGCGATCAGTTCCTGCATGGGTCCGAGTCTCCCACGGGGGCCGGATTCTCGCGGCCGTACCATCGGCCGCGATGACGGCACCCCGGCGGCAGCGCCCTGGATGGCGCGCTCGCCGGGCGGGCTACGAGGGGCGATCCAACTACCCGTGGATCGTCTTCGGCACGGCGCTCGCCGGGCTCATCTCCGCCAACTTCCTCGTCAGCGTCCTGGGCGCGGCCGTCGACGGGCTCTCAGAGGAGTTGGCGGTCGATGCGAGCCTGATGCAGTGGGTGGTGACGGGTCCGAACCTCGGGTTCGCCGTCTTCGCGATCACTGCAGGCAAGCTCGCGGACCTCTTTGGGCGGCAATAGGCGTTCATCGCCTCGCTCGTCGGCTCTGGTGTGTTCGGCGCGCTGTCGGCCGCCGCGTGGTCGGCCGAGACGTTGATCGGGTTCCGGACCGTGAGCGCGATCTTCGGCTCGGCAGCCGGCCCAGCGGGGATCGCGATCATCTCGACGCAGTTCGAAGCGGGACAGCGGATCCGCGTGATGGGGTGGTGGGCTCTCGTCATGGCCGGTGGGCCCGTCGCCGGAATCATCGTCGGTGGCCCGGTGATCGACATCTACAGCTGGCGGTGGCTGTTCGTCGCGCAGATCCCTCTCACCCTGATCGCCCTCGTCGCAGCGGCGCTGGTGTTTCCGGACACGGAGCGAAAGGACGACGTCCGGTTCGACGTTCCGGGAACCGCTCTCCTCGCCGCTGCGGTGTCGCTCCTGTTGTTCGGGAGCAACCGTGGTCCGATCTGGGGGTGGGGCTCCGGTTCGCTGGTGGTCTGCCTCGTGACGTCGGGTCTGCTGCTCGCGGGGTTCGTCCTGACCCCTCTGTTCCTCGCCGAGGTCTTCGACTACTCGACCACGAGGACGAGCTACCTGGTGACGTCTCGACCGCTCTTCTTCGCGCTAGCCGGCCCGGTCGTGGGATTCGTCGGTCAGCGCTTGGGTGAGCGGATCCTCGCGACCTCAGGTGCGGCGCTCGTGGCCGTGTCGTCTCTCCTGCTGGCGTTCGTCGGAGTCGGCACCAGCGACCTCTTCATCTTCTCCGCGCTGGGGCTCGCCGGGTTCGGCCTCGGCATGACGATGCCCGCGATGACGGCGGCGGTGACCAACTCGGTGGACGACGCCGACATCGCGACTGCCGGGAAGCTACGCGGACGCTTTCGTCGTCTCGGCGATCACCGCGTCGGTGGGAATGCTGCTGGCCTCGATGGTGCGGCGCACCTGAGCGCTGCCCGCTCATGCTGAAGGGCGAGCCGATACGGTGAGCCCGTGACCGATGTCGGGGGACAGGTGACGAGGCTCCGGGCGCCGTGGGTGTCGGCTGTGACGGCGGATGCCGTCCGCCACTTCGCGTGGGGAATCGGCGACGAC
>CAYUBX010000369.1:0-4288 GCA_964443165.1 uncultured Acidimicrobiales bacterium | reverse complement strand
AAGATGGCAGCGGCGATCATGATCGACTGGTTGCGAAAGTCGCTGACAGTAGCCAGGGCAACGCTCTCGGGCGTGATACGGACGATCGACCAGTAACGGCCGTTCTCGGCCAGGGTGAGCGGAACCGGTTCGTGAGCGATCACCAGCCCATCGGCGAAGAAGGCACCACCATGCGGATCGGCCATCTTGGTGGCCGCGGCGCCGTAGTCGACCGCGATGTCTGTCCCGATCTTGGTCTCGTCGGGATGCGACAAGTAGTGGCCATGGTCGTCGAGAAGTAGCTCGACGAAATCCGAATCGCTGTGACTCTGCACACTGGCGAGGATCGACTCAAGATCCTTCTCGAT
The DNA here is from genome assembly GCA_964443165.1 of uncultured Acidimicrobiales bacterium. Classification (GTDB taxonomy): domain Bacteria; phylum Actinomycetota; class Acidimicrobiia; order Acidimicrobiales; family Poriferisodalaceae; genus JAYPWI01. Next base: position 3,941 of record CAYUBX010000369.1, on the reverse strand, counting down.
CAGGAGGGCAGCACCGACCTGACCGGTTGCCAGCCCGGGGATTGCCACCCCCACGTAGATCTCGGGTGCGCCGTGGACGAACTCCACGTCGCTGATGAACACCTCACCTGGTGTCATACGCATGGTCTCCTGAAAGGAGGCGTTGTCGCCCAGGTTGCCAAGTTCATCAAGAGGGGTTTCGTGGACCGATCCGTCAGTCCGCTCGACACGGGCCAGCTCCGTGCCGTCCGCCAGCGCGAGGGTGATCGACCGGTAGTGCGACCGGTCGTTGACGAGCAGGTGCAGCGTTTCCTCGTACCTGTATTGCAGCTCCTTGATCGTGGACCCGTCCTTGGGATCGACACCATCGTTGTCCTCAGCGCGAAGGATGCCGCGCACCGCGGGCAAAGCCTGCAGGGTCCCGGCATCGACGGAGGGAAGCGCCATCTCCGTGGCCAGGTGCAGAGCATCGCGCGTAGCGAGCGCCTCGACCTCCGTCCGGGCACCCTCTCTGAGCGCGTTTCCGGTCGCGCTTGTTCCGTTCAGGGTGAGAAACACGGCCACGACTAGCACCGATGCGAAGAGAACGGCTCCGATCTTCCACTGCACGGAACGGGCGAGTGGATTCGAAGCACGGCGGGTGATCGACACAGGGGCCTCCAAGGAACAGGTTGTGTACCTGAACCGGATCGACGCCCGTGCAGGGGAATTGAGGTCGCTGGACAGCTTCTACAACAAGGGACGCTCGCTCATTGCGGCCGGTGTCATTCGCGGCGCCGCGGATCGGCCCACGGCACCACGGCTTGCTGCAGAGGCACCAGATCGCGGCGGTACTGGCGGTGTGCCTCGGCGACGCTCGCTTGCACGTGCTGGCGCAATGCCTCCACCTCGGCTTCGAGGTCGAGAACCCGGCGTTCGAGATCGAGTACTCGCTTGACGCCTGCGAGGTTGAGACCCTCGTTGGTCAGTTCCTGGATGCGCAGCAGCAACGCGATGTCGACGTCGCTGTAGCGGCGGCTTCCGCCCGGCGTGCGCGCCGGCTCCACCAGACCCTTTCGCTCATAGATGCGCAGCGTCTGCGCATGCACCCCCGCCAACTCGGCGGCGACGGAGATGACGTACACCGCCCGGGTGGAATCGGGTGTACCAACCATCGTCCAGCTCCCCTCAGTTCGTTCCCACCGGCTCATCGCGCGGCGACCAATCGGTCACCGCGGCGAACGCTTTGATCGCTTCGCGTTCGGCGGCGCTCAGCTTCTTCGGCACCGTGATCTCGACGGTCACGAGGAGATCGCCCGTGCCCTTGGAGGTCTCGACGCCGCGACCCTTCACCCGAAACGTGGTCCCGGACTTGGTCCCGGCGGGGACCTTGAGTGTGACGGTCGAATCGTCGATTGTCGGAACCTTGATCTCCGCTCCCAGGGCTGCCTCGGGAAAGGTGACCGGAACCGACAGGGTGAGGTTGCGTCCCCTGCGGCCGAACATGTCGTCCGCAGCGACCTCGACGATCACGTACAGATCGCCGTTGGGTCCGCCGTGGCGGCCGGCGCCACCCTTGCCCGACAGTCGGATTCGCTGACCGTCGTCCACTCCAGCGGGCACCCGCACCTTGACCTTGCGGTTGTTCCCGTCGGGACCGCCACCGAGATGCACTGTGGTGGTCACGCCATCGATAGCCTCGCGGAAACCGAGGTGGATGCGCGCTTCCTGGTCGACGCCACGCATCGGAACCGGCCCCCCGGCACCGCCGCGACGGCCGCGACCGAACAGGTTGCCGAAGATCCCGGACAGGTCGAGGTCGTCGAAGTCGTCGAACTCAACGTTGTACCCACCGGGACCAGACGCGAACCCGCCGGCAGCCGCGGGGCCCATTCGACGGGCCTCGTCGTATTCCTTGCGCTTGTCCTCATCTCCGACGACGTCGTACGCCGCGGAGATCTCCTTGAAGCGATCCTCACTCCCACCGGACGCGTCGGGATGGTGCTCCCGAGCGAGCTTGCGGTAGGCCTTGGTGATCTCTTTGGCCGAGGCCGACGATGAGACGCCGAGAGCGGCGTAGTAGTCCTTCTCGAACCATTCACGCTGAACTGCCATGTCTCAGCTCCTCCTCGGGGTCCTCAGCTACGCACCTTCACCATCGCTGCCCGGAGCACCCGGCCTTTCCAGCGATAGCCGCTGCGCAACTCCTCCACGACGAGTTGCTCATCGCCCTGGCCGGTCTCGTGCATCACCGCCTCGTGCTCATTGGGATCGAAGGGCGCCCCAACAGCGGGGATCCGCTCCAACCCCTCCTTCTTGAGGGTGACGGTGAGCGACGTGTGGATCGGCGCGACCTGATCGTGACCCTGCGCCACCGCGGCCTCGCACCCGTCGAGAACGGTGAGCAGCGACTCGGCGAGGCGAGCAACACCGCTAGCGATGCGCTGCTCGCTCTCCGTCGCACTCCGCTTACGGAAGTTCTCGAACTCCGCCTGCAGGCGTTGGAGAGACTCCAGGTATTGGTCGCGCTCGGTCGTGACCTTCTCGAGTGTCTCGATCAGGTCCTCGACGGTGAGCGGTGCCTCTGCGGGCGACTCGCCCGCCGGAGCGCCGTCGGACTCGGCAAGCGCGTCCTCGACGGGATCGTCAGGTGTCAGCGCCGCCTCGTGGTGGCCGGCGCTCACTGGCCCTCGTCGACGATCTCGGCGTCGACGACGTCGTCGTCATCGTCGGCCGAATCCTCGGCGGCGCTGGCGTCCTGCGCCGCAGCCTCGTAGAGCTTTTGGCTGAACGTCTGGCTCGCCGTCGCCAGAGCCTCGGTGCCGCTCTTGATGGCGTCGAGGTCCTCGCCCTCCAGTGCCTCTTTGAGCGTGGCGAGGGCGGCCTCCACCTCGGCCTTGTCGGCGTCGGAGACGCTATCGCCCTGCTCCTTCAGCACCTTCTCGGTCTGATACACGAGCGAGTCGGCGTTGTTGCGAACCTCCGCGACCTCGCGACGCTGGCGATCCTCCTCGGCGTGCGCCTCGGCGTCCTTCACCATCTTGTCGATGTCATCGTCGTTGAGAGACGACTGACCGGTGATGGTGATCGACTGCTCTTTGTTGGTGGCTCGATCCTTGGCGGACACGTGCACGATGCCGTTGGCGTCGATGTCGAAGGTGACCTCGATCTGCGGAACACCCCGCGGTGCCGGCGGCAGGTCGACGAGCTGGAACTTGCCGAGCGTCTTGTTGCCGGTGGCCATCTCGCGCTCGCCCTGCAGGACGTGGATCTCCACGGACGGCTGCATGTCGTCCGCGGTGGTGAACACCTCGGTGCGCTTGGTCGGGATGGTGGTGTTGCGCTCGATGAGCTTGGTCATCACGCCACCCTTGGTCTCGATGCCGAGGCTGAGCGGCGTGACGTCGAGCAGCAGCACGTCCTTCACGTCGCCCTTGAGCACGCCGGCCTGGACCGCGGCACCGACCGACACCACCTCGTCGGGGTTCACGCCCTTGTGGGACTCCTTGCCCGTCATCTCCTCGACGAGATCCTGGACGGCGGGCATTCGGGTGGATCCGCCGACCATGATCACGTGATCGATGTCGTCCTTGCCGAGCCCGGCGTCTTTGATGGCCTGTTCGAAGGGGCCCTTGCACCGGCCGACGAGATCGGCGGTGAGCTCCTGGAACTTCGAGCGGCTCAGCTCGTAGTCGAGGTGCAGCGGGCCCGCATCGGTCGCCGTGATGAACGGGAGGTTGATCTCGGTCGTCTGCTTGGAGCTCAGGTCCTTCTTGGCCTGCTCCCCCGCCTCCTTGAGTCGCTGCAGGGCCATGTTGTCCGCGCCGAGGTCGACCCCGTGGTCTCCCTTGAAGCTGTCGACCAGCCAATCGATGACGCACTGATCCCAGTCGTCACCACCCAGCCGGGTGTCACCGGCGGTGGACTTCACCTCGAAGACGCCGTCACCGATCTCCAGAACCGACACGTCGAAGGTGCCGCCG
>CAYUBX010000368.1:0-4308 GCA_964443165.1 uncultured Acidimicrobiales bacterium | reverse complement strand
CCGCAGGGGCTCGCGGCCAGCAGGGCGGCGAACCAGATGAGGTGGTGATGGTGCTCCGTGAGGCCCTCGGCGAGTTCGTAACGGGCGAAGTCGTCGCGCGTCACGATGCGCGTCACGGCACCGACCTCCTCGAGGATCGTGAGGTTGCGGTAGACGCTCGACTGAGCCAGGGACCGGTCGGCTGCCAGGATCTGAGTGATGGTCAGCGGACCACCACCGACCTGGAGCACAGCGACGAGGCGTCGACGTCCACTGGTGAAGCGCTGGTCGGCCTGACGAAGGAGGGCCGCGACTTCGTCCTCGACCTCGGCGCCGATCTCCGATGAGACCATCGAATCAGCGTATCTGGGAATGAGAACGACTGGGAGTCCCGTCGTCAACTGGTCGTGTCGTCAATGGCCGTGGTGGGGGTCGTCGAGGAGAAACTCATCTCCGATGCGCACGAAGCGCCCACCAAAGGCCCGACGCAGATGGTGCTCGGTCAGCACCGCTTCGGGCGGGCCAACGGCAATGGGCGAGGTGTCGAGCAGCAGGACGTGATCACAGCGGCGGGCGTCATCGAGGTCATGCGTCGTCATCACCACGGTTCCGCCCGCGGCAACCTCTTCGTCGACCACGTCAAGGATTGCTGCCTGTGACACAACATCGAGTCCCGTGACCGGTTCGTCGAGCAGCAGTATCTCCGTGTCCTGGGCGAGGCCCTGGGCGACCAGCACTCGCTGCCGTTGGCCACCGGATAGTGCGTGGAACTGCTGGTCGGCGAGATCCTCGATCGACAACCTGGTGAGCGCCTCGTCCACAGCCCGACGATCCCGGGCGCGGAACCTGCGAAACAGGCCGAGGTTCGGGTAACGGGCGAGCGAGACCACATCGCGAACCGTGATCGGAAGGCTGCGGTCGACAGTGGTCGACTGCAGCACAAGCGCGGGTCTCGACCCGGCGACGGACGCCTCGCCCGCGGCGGGGTGGAGCGTCCCGGCGAGAGCACCCAGCAGGGTGGATTTGCCTGAGCCGTTGGGGCCGATCACCGCGAGCGAAGAGCCAGCTGAGACATCGAGATCGACGGCTGAGAGGGCGACCGTCTCGCCGAAACGGACCTCGAGCCCGCGAGTGGTGATCGCAAGTGCCACCTGGCCAGGGTAGATCGTGTTGGGAACGGAACCGATTCTCGTTTGAGGTTGTCGCCGACAGCGGGCCGGGTTAGCGTGCCGGATTATTGATATTGGTTCTCACTCTGGGGTTATTGCATGAGGGTCTCCTACCGAGCGATCGTCGCAGTGATCGCTGGGCTGACCCTGGTCGCCGCAGGATGCGGGGACGCCGACGGCCTCGGCACTGCGGCCGAGGGCGACACCGAGCGGTCCACCGTCGTGGTGACGACCAGCATTCTGGGCGACGTCGTCGAAAACCTCGTCGGCGATGAGCTCGATGTGGTGACGCTGATGCCCCGAGGGGCGGACCCCCACGACTTCCAAGCCTCTGCCCAGCAGGTCGCTCAGCTTGGTGACGCTGACGCGCTCATCGTGAACGGCGGTGGGCTCGAGGAAAGCCTGCTCGACGTCATCGAAGCAGCCGAAGGCGACGGAGTCCTGGTGTTCGAGGCCCTCAGTGCGGTCAAGACCATCGAATTCGGTGAAGGCGGCCACGCTCACGGCGACGAGGACCACGCGGACGAACACGACCATGGTCACGAGCACGATGGGGCCGATCCGCACTTCTGGATGGATCCGGCCCGCATGGCGGTCGCTGTCGCCGCAATCGTGGAGTTCCTCATCGCCAACGTCGACGGCGTCGATGCCGACGCCTTGCGCTCTAGCGCTGAGGCCTACGTCGCCGAACTCGAAGGAGTCGACCGGGAGGTCGTGGAGACCCTCTCCTCAATCCCCAACGAGGACCGGGTGCTGGTGACCAATCACGATTCCTTCGGCTACTTCGCCGATCGCTACGAGTTTGAGGTCGCAGGCACCGTGATCCCGTCCGGCTCGACGGTCGACGGCACCAGCGCCCAGGGACTGACAGAGTTGGTTGAGGTGCTCGAGCGGACAGGCGTCCCAGCGATCTTCACCGAGACAACCGTCTCCGACGAGTTGGCCCAGACCCTTGCCGCCGAGGTCGGGGGAGACATCGCCGTCGTCGAACTCTTCACGGGCTCCCTGGGTGAGCCGGGATCGGCTGGCGACACCTACCTCGCCATGGTGCGCGCGAACGCCCAGCGCATTGTGGACGCCCTCGCAGGCTGAGGCACACTGCCGGCTATGGATGCCCTCCTCGATGCCTTCGAACCGGCCTTCATGCAGCGAGCACTCATCGGCAGCCTGATCGCGGTTGTCGCTACATCGCTGGTCGGTACGTGGGTTGTGCTTCGCGAGCTCGCATTCCTGGGGGACGCGCTGGCACACGGCGTCATCCCCGGGATCGCGCTGGCGGTGCTGTGGGGCTTCAGCCCCATCGTCGGTGCCTTCCTCGCGGCACTCGTGATGAGCGGTCTCGTGACAGTGGTGTCCAACCGCACCATCGTGCGTGAGGACACCGCCATCGGGCTCTTGTTCGTCGGGATGCTGTCGCTAGGGATCGTCATCGTGTCGCGCGCTCAGTCGTTCTCCACCGAAGTGACTGCGCTGCTCTTCGGCGATGTGCTCGGGGTCACGACAGGCGATATCCGTAACCAGATCCTGGCGACAACGGTTGTCGTGGCCTGCACCGTCGCTCTCTATCGGCCGTTTCTCGCCCTTACGTTCAACCGTACGAAAGCCCAGACCCTTGGTATGCATCCCCGGCTTGCCCAGGCAGCTTTGCTGGCCCTGTTGGCGCTGAGCATCGTGGCAAGCTTTCAGGCAATCGGGACCCTGCTGGTGTTCGGCTTGCTCGTCGGACCGCCAGCCACGGCATCGCTTCTGGTGCGTCGGGTTCCGGCCGTCATGGTGACCTCGATGGCGTTCGGCGCGATCGCGGTGATCGCCGGCCTGCTGGTGAGCTTCCACCACGGCACTGCGGGTGGTGCAACGATTGCCGGGTTCAGCGTTCTGGAGTTCTTCGTGGTCCTCAGCTGCCGGGAGACCATCACTGCGATCCGCCGCACGCGCCAAGCCGGATTCGCGACCTGATCTGAGTCACCATCACCGGACAGCCACTTGGGGCCGGGCGTCGGTCTCGCGTTGCCGGAGATTCGAGCGGGCGGTGAGGAGTGTGCGGCGGATGTGGACGCGCTGCTGTGGGGCTGGCGAGATGGTGAGCCGCTCGCTTGGCTGCGCGTAGAGTGCTGCATTCAGCGGAGACAACAGGGGGATGCGTCGTGCAGTTCGGTTTGAGTGCGCCGTTTCGCGGTCCGATGGCCAACGCCGCGGACATCCGAACGATCGCCGAGGCAGCTGAACGACTCGGGTACGGGGTGATCTCCGTCGCCGATCACATCGTCGTTCCCGCCGTGGTCGGGGCGAATTACCCCTACAGCGAGACAGGGGAGTTCGTCTGGACCGCCGATGGGAGCACCGACTGCATGGAGCAGTTCACGCTGCTGAGTTGGCTCGCCGCGATCACCGACACGATCCGTCTGTTGACGTCGGTGGTGGTTGTTCCGCACCGCAACCCACTGTTCATGGCCAAGTCCATCGCCACCACCGACCAGCTGTCGGGTGGTCGGGTCACCGTTGGATGTGGCGCGGGGTGGATGCGCGAGGAGTTCGAGGCGCTCAACATCACCGACTTCGATGCTCGGGGTCGGGTCACTGACGAGTACATCGCCGTGATGCTCGAACTGTGGCAGCAGGACCAGGCAAGCTTCCACGGCGAGTTCGTCGACTTCACCGATGTAGCCGCTGACCCCAAACCGGTGCAGCGGCCCCATCCACCGATCTGGATCGGTGGCGAAAGCATGCCGGCCATCCGCCGCACCGTGGCGCTGGGTGATGCGTGGTATCCGTTCGGCACCAACCCCAAGTTTCGTATGGACACCATCGAGACGTTCGTCGCCCGTCGCGACAAGCTCTTCGCCGAGGCCGAGCGGGTCGGACGGGATCCGACCTCGATTGGGTTGGCCTACAACTGCGCCTTCCACGACGAGACCGCCCAGGAGCACCGCGATGGCGGCCGGCTCCTGTTCACCGGGTCGCCCCACCAGCGCGCTGAGGACATCGCCGCGCTGGCAGACACCGGCGTCACCACCATGATGATCAACGTCGCTGCACCCGACCTCACCCGCATGCTGGAACGAATGCAGGCCTTCAGCGAAGACGTCATGCCCCTCCTCACCTGAATCGTCACAGAGAGCAACCCTCCCGGCAGGACAACGGGGCCCGTGGCTGGGTTCGG
>CAYUBX010000367.1:1807-4319 GCA_964443165.1 uncultured Acidimicrobiales bacterium | reverse complement strand
GCAGCTCCGACCCCGCCGCGGGCTATCTGGTCGACCTCGAGTTCGCCACCCCCGACGGCACCCGGCGCAAGCTGATCGAGGGAACCCCCGCCACCCTCGCCCCAGAGGTGGTCGCGGGCGGAGGCAGCACCACGGCCGTCGACATCTACGGCTTGTCCGAGGTGATCGGGGGTGGCGTTGCCAACGAATGCGTCGAGACGTAGGACGGTCCGACGATCTGGGAAGACCACTTTTATCCCGAGGTCATCGATCCCGACAACGGCGAGGTTCTGCCGGACGGCGAGACGGGCGAGTTGGTCTTCACCTCCCTCACCAAGGTCGCGATGCCGGTGATTCGGTACAGGACACGGGATATCTGCTCGCTCCAGCCCGGTACGGCTCGATCGATGCGGCGGATCAGCCGGGTCGCGGCCCGAACCGACGACATGTTGATCATCAAGGGCGTCAACGTCTTTCCGAGCCAGTTCGAGGAGTTGGTGATGGCCGACCCGCGTCTCACCCCCCACTTCCTGCTGGAGGTCTCCAGCCAGGGACGGCAAGAGGGCATCAAGGCGATCCTCGAACCGAAGCCCGATGCGCCGGACCGTTCGAGCATTGCGTCCGACTTCACCCAGACCGTTCGGCAGCGGATCGGGATATCGGTCGAGGTCGAGACCGTGCCCGCAGGCACCGTCGATCGCTCGAGCGGCAAGGCCGTACGGGTGCGAGACCTCCGCCAGGGCTGAGAGCACAGCGGAACGCCGAGCTGACCACCGACCCGTCCCCTGCCGCTGTTGCGGCATCGGGCACATCGGTCAATTTCTCGATACCGGTCGTCGTGGCTCCGTGATCGGTAGTGCAACAACGGAACCCGACGCTAAGGGGAACCTTGGGCTCTTCTCCTCCGGAGGAGGCCCCTCCGGCATTCAGTCGGAAATTGCGTTGTACACCAGGCCTTGGTCAGCCATCCGAAGGTCCGGATGCGCCGCAGCGACGTCCTTGCGCAACTGAACGACCCAGTCACTCCCACGCATCTGGTCCTGGAACCTGCCGAAAGCTTCCGCATCGTCGAAGTCAATGAGGTATGTGGCGACCTCGAAGCCACCGGGACCTGTCAAGGGTCGCATCAGGCGGGCATTCTTGGCTCCCATCGACTCGTGGAGTGGCTTTGCAGCCCTCGAGCCAGCCACAACCCCCTCCATCGCGCTCGGCGTGCCTACCCAGGATTCGGGTCACCGAACCCGATGACGCCACCTGTGGCCAGGTCGGCGATCTCGGTGTCGGAGAGACCGGCCTGGGTGAGGATCTCCCTGGTGTGCTCACCCAACGTCGCGGGTACCAGATCGGCGTTGGGTTTGGCTCCGTCGTAACGGATCGGGAACCCCGGAATGGTGAAACGGCCGCCATGAGCGTCGTCGACTTGGCGCACCGCTCCGGTTTCTTGGAACCACGGGTGGTCGATGGCTGAGGCCGGGCTGAGCACAGGTCCTGCTGGTACCCGGTGCTGTTCGAGCACGGCCAGGATCTGGTCATCGTTGTCGAAGGTGGACATCCACGCTTCGATCAGATCGAGGAGCGTGTCGCGGTTGGCGACGCGGTCCTCTGAGGTCGCAAACCGAGGGTCATCACCCAGTGCCGGATCGCCCATGGCCGCCCAGAGCCCGTCGATCTGGTTGTCCAGCGCGATGATCACCACCCACCCCTGCGGTGACCTGAAGGTTCCCGCCGGCGCTACAGGGGGATAGTGGCGGCCCTGCCGGCTCGGGACGTAGTCGCCGTTGCTCATCGAAGCCGCCCGGACAGCGTGTTCCTGCATGTGGAACAACGCGTCAACCATCGAGACATCGATGTGGGTGCCGACACCTGTGCGATCACGCTGGTAGAGCGCATAACCGATGCCGGCGAACGCGTGCACCCCGGCAGTCACATCCCCAGCGCCGATGCCCGCGAAGTACGGGGGACCATCCGGCTCGCCGGTCATGTGCATCACCCCGGCCATGGCCTGTGCGATGAAGTCGAAGCAGTTGCGATGGCTATAGGAGTTGTCCTGACCGAACCCCGAGACCGACGCCATGATGAGCCGCGCGTTGATCGCCGAGAGATCCTCGTACCCCAGACCCCGTTTGGACAGCACACCTGGCGTGAAGTTCTCCACGACGACGTCGACATGGGGAACCAATCGTCGAATCACCTCAGGTGCCCGATCGTCGCGTAGGTCAAGGCACAGGCTTCGCTTCCCTCGGTTGTGCTGAATGAACGCGGACGACACGTCTCCCACGGTTGGCGGCACGGCCCTGGTTGGATCACCCGCCGGCGGGAACTCGACCTTCCACACCTCCGCACCAAGCTCCACCAACATCCGCGTACACGTCGGACCAGCCAGATACTGCGTGAGATCGAGAACCCGCACTCCATCAAGAAGCTCCGCTGGGTCCGGGTTCGCGCTCGGCATCGTCACAGCATGTCGCAGAACCCGCGGTCGGGGTCATAAAAAGCAGCGAACCACCCTGTTGCCCAACCATGTTGCCCAACC
>CAYUBX010000367.1:0-1707 GCA_964443165.1 uncultured Acidimicrobiales bacterium | reverse complement strand
GGGGCTATTTTGGCGTCGGTGAGGTTGGACGCGCAGGTACTGGTCGTTGGTGGTGGCAGCGTCGGTTTGTCGATGGCTGCGGAGCTGGGCCATCACGGCGTGCAGTGCCTCGTGGTGGAGGAGCACGTGGATGTGAACCCGCATCCTCGGGCGAACGCGGTGGCGTGCCGCACGATGGAGTACTACCGGCGGTGGGGAATCGCCGATGAGCTGGTGTCGGCGGGCATACCCCCGGAGAACCCGGCCGACTACTACTGGGTGAGCTCGCTTGGTGGGCGTGAGGTTCACCGACTGTCGCTTCCCAGCCAAGCCCAGCTCGACGAACTACGGCGCATTACGCCGTTCTCCACGGAAGAGCGGCTCCATTGGTCCCCGTACATCAAGTGCAACGTGGGCCAAGACGAGGTCGAGCACATCCTGCGTCGCCACGTTGAGTCCCTCGAGCACGCCGAGCTGCGTACCGGGATGAGGGCCGTCGATTTCGTCGAGCACACCGACCACGTCGAGACCCGTGTGGTCGATACGAACGACGGGACGGAGCATCGGATCCGGTCTACGTATCTGGTCGGCTGTGACGGGGGCCGCTCGGTGATTCGTAGCCAGCTCGGTGTCCGTTACGAAGGCGACGGCAGCTTGGCGCGGTTCGTGTCGGTGTATTTCCGGGCACCGGAGCTCATGTCTGCTCACCGGTTTGGGCCAGCCAACATCTATTTCCCGCTGCATCACGATCACGCCGGGTATCTCATCAATTGGGATCGCGGAGAGTCGTGGACCTACCACATCGAGCTCGGGGCCGATGAGCGCTGGGAGGAGATCGACCCCGTGGCGCGCATCACTGCGCTACTGGGGTGCGAAACCCCGATCACCGTGGAGTCGGTGCAGCCGTGGACCGCGCATGCACTCACCGCCGAGTCCTACGGCGCCGGACGAGTGTGGCTGGCCGGTGACGCAGTGCATCTGTTCTCACCCACTGGTGGCTTCGGGATGAACACTGGCGTGTCCGATGTCGTGGACCTGGCCTGGAAGCTTCGAGCCACTATCGAGGGTTGGGGAGGACCCGGCCTCGTCGAGACATACGAGACCGAACGGAGACCGGTCGGAGTGCGCAACACCCGGCTCGCCAAGGACCTCTACGAGCGACTCGCAGCGGTCATGACCCTTGGCGACATCCTCGACGAGGACACACCCGAAGCCGATCGTGTTCGAACAGAGCTCAAAGCGGACCTGGTCGAGCAAGAGAGCCTCATCGCCTCGTTCGGTGTGCTGCTCGGCTACCGATACCCCCAGTCACCGATCTGTCTCGATGACGGGAGCCCGGAGCCCGACGACCACCCCCAGCTCTACGCACCTACCTCCAGGCCGGGGCATCGGGCACCCCACGTGTGGCTCAGCGAACACGAAGCCCTCTACGACCGATTCTCGATGGGCTTCAACCTGGTCAGAACCGATCCGGACATCGACGTGACAGCGATCACCGAAGAAGCACGCCATAGACAGATCCCGATCAGCGTCATCGACGTCGACCAACCCGCCGTCAGCGACGTCTACCCACGCGTCCTCACCCTTGTTCGCCCCGACCTCATGGTCGCTTGGCGCGACGACCGCAGCCCGGCAGAGCCCACCGAGTTGTGGGACACCGTGGCGGGCTGGAGCCAACCATCCCGATCCACCAGGCCTCTCACGCAATAACGCCGCTTCGACACAACC
>CAYUBX010000366.1:0-4323 GCA_964443165.1 uncultured Acidimicrobiales bacterium | reverse complement strand
GCTCCTCCAATCACGTTGGTGTCAGCTGGATTCTCCCCAGGCGTGGCCCCGTCAATAACGGTCACGTAGGAGTCAAAGAGGTCCGAATCGAAGGCGTCGTCGGGGTCGGCTGGGCTGGAGGCATTGCGGTAGATATCGCCCGAACTGGTTGTCGTCATCAGGTACCGCTCATCACCGAGCCGACCCGTGACACCGTCGTCGAGAACAACCCCGTCGTCCGCACACATGATGCCGTAGCGAACCGAACCGATCGGCAGCTTCATCCATTTGTTGGTGTAGAGGAGGCTCAGCAGGGCGGGAACATCTGGTCCTTGCAGATCGAGCTTCCCGAGCGGAGTGACGTCGGTGATGCCGACGTTCGCGCGGCAGTTTCGAACCTCCGCAGCGGGATCTCCATAGTGCTCGGGACGAAGCCACTGGCCCGCGACGATCGGCACGACACCGTTCTGCTCGTGCCAGGGCTGAATCGACGACACCCTCACGGGCTCGAAGTTCCGGCCCGCGAGGCCGCCGAGCGTGATCGGCGCGTACGGAGGCCGCCAGACGGTGGTTCCCACCTCCTCGATCGACTCGCCTCTCGCCTCGGCGAGGACAGCGACGGTGTTGACCGTCTCGAGCTTTCCTTGAGCGGGACCCATGGTCGCCGTCGTGTAGCGCTTGAGAAGCTCGACAGAGTCGTACCCCTCGTGCGCGGCCGCGATCAGGTCTTTGGAGCCGACGTCCTCGGAGAAGTCCACGATGCCGTGTGTCAACGAGCGATAGAGACCAGGGTGATCGTCGCGCGGCAGCCGCGTACGCTCATCGGGTGGGGACGCCGGTTCAGCCTCGGCCAGAGGTTTGGCCCGAGCTGTCCGCGACTGAATCCGGTGGCGCGCCGCCGCCGCGCGACGAGCCGCGAGCTGGCCGGTCTCCCGCCCATGCTCGCGAATCTGATCGATGCTTCCATCGCCGACGATCCCGCCGGTGGCGAGAACGCTGTCGAGATCGGCACTCGGGAAGAAGCGAGCAGCGGCCTCATCGTACACCGGCCGATCGCCTGTCATGTTTAGCAACGAAGTGGGTGCCGTCCATCCGGCGGCGACCACGAGGAGGTCAGCATCCACGGTCGACCCGTCCCCGAGCCGGACCTTACGAACGCCCGAGGCAGGGCCGAGGGCAGCCTGCACATCGTCGCCGCGACGCGCGTCAACCACGCGAGCGACTTCGATCCCGACTCGTTCGAGATCGTCCGCTGCGCGTCGCCCCTCGTCGTTGCCGGTGAAGACCACTGCACGGCGACCCGGCGCCACCGCGTACTGGTTGACGAGACGGCGGACAGCCCCCGACAGCATCACGCCGGGCTTATCGTTTCCCTCGAAGACGTATGGCCGCTCAATGAGCCCGGGTGCGACCACGAGCGACTTTGCTCGTGCCTTGATCAGCCGCTCGATCGCCACGGGATGGCTGCGCTGGACCACCGCAACCCAGTTGTCCTCGTAGCGTCCCGTGGCGGTGGAGTCGGTCAGTATCTCGACGCCAGCATCCACCGCCGCAGTCCGCAGTTCGGTCGCGGCCGCCCGATGTTCAGCATTGCCCCACAGCAGATGGCCACCGACCTCGTGTTGGTGCTCCACGAGCATGACTTCTGCACCCTCAAGAGCCGCGGCGGTGGCGGCCGCAAGACCAGCGGGCCCTCCACCGACCACGAGCACATCGGGGTGCGTGTAGCGCTTGTCGTGATAGCGGTGAGGCGTGTCGAGGTCGATCTTGCCGCCAGGTGCAAATGTCGCGAGCACCTGCTCATAGCGGGGCCACAGCCATCGCGGCCTCATGAAGGTCTTGTAGTAGAACCCAGCGGTCAGGAAGCGGCTCACGAGACCGTTGGCGGCCTTGATATCTCGTTTCAGCGAGGGCCAGACGTTCTGCGGCGTGACGGACATGCCCGCCTCGAGGAGTCGGTGTCCGGATCGGACGTTGGGGTCGTCGCCGACCTGCACGAACCCATTCGGATCCCAGAAGTCCGCTGTCAGGTAGCCGCGCGGCCGGTGGTATTTCATGCTGCGCGAGACCACGCGAATGCCGTTGGCGAGCAGCGCGCTGGCGATGGTGTCGCCCTGGAACCCGCGGTACCGCTTTCCGCTCCAGCTGAAGTCCAAGTCTTGCGAGCGATCCAGGACCTCGCCCGCCTGGGGTGGCAGCCTCATCATGCAACCCCCCCGAACTTGCGCGACGGCAGGGGCGGGTCACGAAACTCGTTCGTCGCGGTATTCCGCTCCGTGGTGAAGAACCGTCGGCAGCCTGAACGGCAATACCAGGTCTCCCGCAACCACCCGGCCGGGTTGTCCTCGATGTACAGGTAGCGACGCCACTCCGCGGGCGTCGCCTCGTTGGGATCCGGGCGAGCTGTCGACTCGCCGTTGTAGGCCAGATCGGACGAGTTGCGGGGTCCGCAGTTGGGGCAAGGTACAAGCAGCATGAATCTCAGTGGCCGACGGCGGCCGCCCCCTTTTCACCGACGAGCAATCCCGACTCGAAACGATCGAGGCCGAAGGGCGCAATGATCTTCGGCATCTGCTGGGTCGCAACAGCCTCGGCCATCGCCTCGCCCGACACCGGGCCCGCCTTGAAGCCGTAGGTTCCCCACCCGACATCACACAGAAATCCGTGCACAGGGGTGAAGCCCATCACCGGTGAGTAGTCGGGCGTCATGTCACAGAGTCCCGCCCATTGCCGCAGCAGTCGCATGCGCGAGATCCCCGGCATGAGCTCAAGGACATGGCCTGCGAGTTCCTCGGTGAACTCAAGCGACCCGCGAACGGAGTAGTTGTTGTAGGGATCGACTGCAGCGCCGAAGACCAACTCACCCCGGTCCGTCTGGCTGATGTACACGTGAAGCGAGCCCGACACGACGACCGTCGGCAGAAACACCTTGACGGGCTCGGTGACTGCGGCCTGGAGGGGACGAGTCAAAATCGGAAGCTTGACTCCGGCCATGGCGGCGATGAGCGTTGCCCACCCAGCGGTGCAGTTGACAACGATGGGCGCCGAGATACGACCCCGGTTTGTGACGACACCAGTGACCTTCCCGCCGGGCCCCTTGCCATCGGGGCCAGCGCCCCCCTCCACCTCGATGTCCAAGACCTCCGTCTTCTGGTGGAGCTCGACCCCGAGATGATCGGCTGCGCGTCCGTAGCCCCATACGACCGCGTCGTGGCGCACGATGCCTCCCGGCGGGTGATAGAGCGCGCCGAGGATCGGGTAACGGGTGTCGCTGGAGGTGTCGAGGGATGGAGCCAGGTTCTTGATCTCGTCTGGACCGATGACGCTCGAGTCGATGTTCTGGAGCTTGTTGACCTCTGCGCGCCAATGCATCGTCCTCAAGGCGCCGTCGTTGTGCGCGAGCGTGAGGTGGCCTCGTTCAGAGAACATGACGTTGATGTTCAGGTCGGCCGCCATGGAGTTGTAGAGCTCGAGCGATCGGTCATAGAAAGCAACGCCCTCGGGTGTGAGATAGTTCGACCGCACGATCGCAGTGTTGCGGCCCGAGCCGCCGCTCCCGAGGTAGGCCTTGTCCAGTACGGCGACGTTCGTGATTCCGTGATTCGCGGCCAGGTAGTACGCCGTCGCGAGACCGTGCACTCCCCCGCCGATGATCACGACGTCATATGAGGCCTTCAGGTCGTGTTCGCGCCACACGCGCGGCCACTCGGAGCCGCGGAGCCCCTTGGCGAGCAACCCCGCAGCCGAGTAGCGCGCAGGACGTGAGCGTTTCGATCCCATCGAACGAGGATAGTACGAGCCGCGGATCGGCTCGAGAAGTATCAATCATGTGATCATTGAGATCGAGTCGATATCATTCGGCGGGTGCACCTGCATCGGCTCCGATACTTTGTGACCGTCGCAGAGGAGCTGCACTTCGGTCGGGCTGCTGCACGACTCAACATGGCTCAGCCGCCACTGAGCCAACAGATACGCCGCCTCGAGCGCGACCTGGGACTCGAACTCTTCGAACGAACGACCCGGACCGTGGAACTCACCGATGCAGGCCGGACGCTCATTGCGACAGCCAACAGGGTTCTTGCGTCGGCAACTCAACTCGAACAACAGGCGCTCACGCTCAGACGCGGTGACGGCGGCACGCTCCGCCTCTCATTCGTCGATTCGGCCAGCTACGAGGTGATGCCGAGGTTTCTCCGAAGCTTTCGCAACCTGTGGCCCGAGGTTCACTTCGAACTCACAAGCCTGTCTTCCGACGAGCAGCACCGCGCCCTCGAGGGCGGTCACATCGACCTCGGAATCGCACGCACGGCAGGGCGCACCGATGACATTCGCTCACATCGATTC
>CAYUBX010000365.1:0-4323 GCA_964443165.1 uncultured Acidimicrobiales bacterium | reverse complement strand
CGGAGCCGTGACAGTGGTGGAGGTTCCCGCAGCCGCCGGCTGACGCCCGATGTATGGTCCTGGCCATGGACCCGATCTGTGACGATCTCGAGGCCGAGACGGCGGCGCTGCGCGCCATCGTGGCGGGGCTCTCCGAAGACCAGTGGCGCCTGCCGACCCCGGCCGAGGGGTGGGACACGCACGAGACGGTCATCCACCTCGGCATGGCCGATGTGGCGGCCAGCACGGCGGTTCTCGACGCGGACGGTTTCGAGGAGATGAAGCGCAGCATGGCCGCCGGGAACGGCGATCTTCACCGCCTCGGTGACGTCGACGTTCACGCCATGAGCGGCAGCGAGGTGTGGGAGTGGTTCGAGTCCGAGCGGTCGCGGATGATCCACGCCTTCCGGGCGTTGGGGCCCAAGGACCGGATCCCGTGGTTCGGACCCGACATGAGCGCTCTGTCGTTTGCGACGGCGCGGCTGATGGAGACGTGGTCCCACAGCCATGACGTGGCCGACACCTTCGGCCAGCCCTATCCGCAGAGCGATCGGCTGCGGCACGTCGCCCATATCGGTGTCACGACCCGCGGGTGGAGCTACGCCAACCGCGGCCAGGCGGTCCCGGAAGGTCCGGTGCGTGTCGAGCTGCAGTCGCCCAGCGGCGAGACGTGGACCTGGGGACCAGACGATGCGGCCGACGTCGTGCGCGGCGAGGCCTACGAGTTCTGCCTGCTGGTCACCCAGAGGCGGCACCACAGCGAGGTGGAACTCGACGTCGAAGGCGCCCTCGCTCAGGAGTGGGTGGAGATCGCCCAGGCGTTCGCTGGCCCGCCGACCGACACCCCGTCGGGTCGCAACTGATCGCTCGGTCTGCCCGACTCAGCCGATCGGCGCGATCGCGGTCACGGCCGACTCGAGCGACTCACCGCCGAGTGAACCCAGAAACGCCTTGTCGGAGAAGGTGAACACCCCTCCGTCGCTGGCCACCATGAGGTACCCGTCGCCGTAGGCAACCATCCCGTTGATGGGTGCGTTGAGCCCGACACCCGGCAGCACCTGGGGCACGCTGCCGCGGAAGGGAGCACCGCCGAAGCTGAACGTTCCTCCGTCGGATGCCACCAGCCAGTAGCCCGAGCCGTCCGGGGTGGGGACCAGTCCGACGATCGGGGCGGAGAGCCAGTCGACGGCCTCCGTCCCGGGTGAGAGAGCGTCGACCACGGTCTGGATCGAGCCGTGGAAGACGGCGTCACCGCTAGCGAAGATTCCGCCGTCCGAGCCGACCTGGTAGTAGCCGGCGCCCGTCGGCGTGGCGACCGAGTCCACGATCGGGCCGTTGAGCGGGAGATGGTGGACGTCGCCGTGATGCCGTGCCGCGCCGAAGGCGACAGCGCGGCCCCTGTCGGTGAAGATCCAATACCCGTCGGACATCGGGAGTGCCGACATCGAGGCCGGGAGCTCGTCGTCGTCGAGCGTGACGCCGGCGTCCTGTAGATCGCCGTGATGCACCGCGTCCCCGAACGCTGACACCTGACCGGCCGAGTCGAGGATCCAATATCCGCCTCCGGTGTGGGTGGGGATCAGAGCGACGGCCTCGTCACCCGTCAGAGCCACCGTTCCCATCTCGGCGGCGTCGCCGAACCCGTGGACCGCCCCTGACCGCTCGAGCATCCAGTACCCCTCGAGCGGGCGGAGCGGGACGAAGAGAAGGAGCGGAGCGGGCGAGGGCGTCTCGCCGATCGAGTTGCGTGCCGTGACGGTCACGCGGTGATCGAGATCACCATCGAGGCCGTCGATCCGTGCCGACGTGGAGTCGGCGCTGACGTCGATCTGCACCCGCGGCCCGGGTCCGACGGGTTCGACGGTCACGGTGTATCCGGTGAGTGCGGAGCCGCCGGTGCTGGGGGGCGGATCCCAGCTGACCGTCAGCCGCGCGCCGGGGCGCGGTGCGGCCGCCGCCTCCACGTCAGACACGTCGTCCGGAATGGCGAGGACGTTTCGAACCGCAAACGGCGCGGTCACGGGCAGGCCGGTGCGGTCTTCGGCCGACGACAGCCGTCCTGACTCGTCGAGGTGCTCGCGGCTGACGATCGCGAGTGAGTCGTCGACCGGCGACGCCACCGCGAACAGGCCGCGCAGCACCGATCGAACGTGGAGCGGTTCGGACATCACCCGCGGCGTTGTCCATCCGCCATCGCCCGCTCGTCGTGACTGGAAGATCCTGTCGACGCCGTCCACTGGACCGCTGTGGAGCACGTCGAAGCCTCCGCCGGGCGCCGCCAGAACGACCGGGCGGTGCTGAGAGGTCGGACCGGCGACCACCACAGGAGCGACGCTGCCGGGCGTCCACACCTCGTAGCCGGCGAGGGTGGTCCCGTCGAGATTCACGACCCAGGTCGCGATCAGAACCGTGCCGGTCGCGTCTGCTGCGAGGCTGGACCGGGTGTAGGAGACCCCGACGGGTTGTTCGACGCGGTGGATCGTCTGGTTGCCGCCCGGCGAGATCCTGATCACGTTGCGTTCGACTGCGATCGTTCCCGTCCCGCTCCCCATGGTGGACTGGGTGAGCACGTAGGTGCTGCCGCTGACGGGGTCGTAGGCGACCTCCTCCACGATGACCGCTTCACCTGCCTCTGCGCTCTGAACGACCATGGGGTCGGTGATTCGCCCGAGGCCCGCGGCGTCGAATCGGGCGACTGCGACCTCCGGACCGTCCACCAGTGGTCGGGTCCACGCAGCGATCAGGTCGCCGGTGGAGGGGTCGCGTCCGAGCCGGCCGCCGGAGGCGGCGCCGTCGTCCACCGGAACCCCGGCTGCGGCGAGGTGCGCATCCGCGCCGATCTGGCTGAGGACCAATCGCTGATCGGCGTCGGCCCCTGCTCCGTCGTCGTGGAGCGCCACCCATCCGTCTGCGTCCTGGCGAGCGACGAGGTCATCGAGCCGGACATGCAGACCAGCGACAGCACCGGAGAACTGCCGCGGCTCATCGATCGGGCGGGCATCGGGAGAGAGCCGCTGGAGGTGTGACGAGACGGCGCCGCTCGCCCCGTCGAACGAACGCCATCCCACCAGCGTCTCGCCGGACACCGGGTGTGCCGCCAGCATCACGTCGGCCAGGAGGGCGTCGGGGGCGAGCGTGTGAAAGAGGTGTGGGGAGTGTTCCCGCAACCGCTCCGGGTCCGTGCTGTCGGCGAGGGGTGCCCCGACCGTGAGGGCGTCGGCAGGGCACTCGTCTCGCGGTCCGACTCCCCACGATCCGCCTGCCGGGCCGCCGATCACCGCGATGGGAGCGCCGGTGTCGAGCGGTTGGCCCTTGGCGTATCGGATATAGCAGCTGTAGCCAGTGGCGTTGTCGAGAACGAGGTGGGCGTGGATGCCGGCTGGCGTCGACACGTTCCAGCATGCGCCGCCGAAGACGGACGGGGACGCGACGGTGCGGCCGACCCGCACCTCGGACACGCCATCGAACACGGCCCCGGCGGGATGTTCGATGTCGGTGAGGTGGTGATAGCCGAAGCGTCCGATCTGGTGACCATCGATCGAGACGCTCACCCACACCATTTGGCCGCCGCCCACGCAGCCGTAGCTCTCGGGCGGGGCGATCTCGAGGCGGAGCTCGCCGGTGACGCTGCCGATTCGTGCGTAGACGTCGGTGTCCGGAGCGAACAGGTCCATCGTCCAGTCCTCGACGATGGTGCGCGAGTGCTCCCACGGTGCGGTGTTGAAGCTGTTGGCCCATGCGCCGTCGAAGGGCATGAGGACCTGGGCGGACCGCGTCGGCCCTTCGGCAGCAGACGAGCCGAGCGCCGCCCACCCCGCCAGGGTGAGGGCGACGATCGCAGCGGTCAGAGCTGCACGACGAACGCGGCGTGAGAACCGTCCGGCGTGGTTCACGAGCCCACGACCCTAGTTGCGGGACATGTTCCGCACGAAGGCCGGGGTGCAGCCATCCGCTGGAAAACGGCCTACATTGCGCTCGTGCTCATCGTGGGTCTCACTGGTGGAATCGGCGTCGGCAAGTCGACCGTGACGCAGCTGCTCGCAGAGCGTGGTGCGGTGACGGTGGATGTGGACGGTCTCGGCCGTCAGGTGATCGCGCCGGGCGGCGGAGCGGTGGAGGAGGTGGTTCGCCGCTTCGGCGAGGAGGTTCGAGGCTCCGACGGCGGGATCGACAGGCCCGCGCTCGCGTCGATCGTGTTCGGCGACGAGGAGAACCTCGCCGCGCTCAATGCGATCAGCCATCCGGCGATCAACGAGCTGCTCGACGCGGCAGTGGACGAGGTTCTCGCGGTGGCGGAGCCCGCGGGGCTGATGTTCTGGACGTCGTAGGCCGCATCCAGCTTCT
>CAYUBX010000364.1:0-4339 GCA_964443165.1 uncultured Acidimicrobiales bacterium | reverse complement strand
CGGGCCGTGCGGGACGGGTCCGCGGCGATCAGGGGGTCGACTCGTGGTGGCCCACTCCCGAACCGCCGCATCGGGTCAACCAGCTGTACATGGAGCCGATCCTCCAGCGGCACGCGGTGGAGCGGGAGAACGTCCACTTCCTCGGTTCGGTGGACGTGGTCGATGTCGGCCAGAGCGACGACCGGGCGTGGGCGGTGGTGTCGCGCCCCGATGGGTCCAGCGTCGAGGTTCATGGCCGGTACCTCGTGGGCTGCGACGGCGGACGCTCGACGGTCCGGCGATCCCTGGGGAAACCGATGGAGGGCGAGGCGGAGATCCAGCGGGTGCAGTCGACGTTCGTGGAGGTTCCGAGTCTCGCGGCGATGATGGCTTCGGAGCCGGCGTGGGCGACGATCGTTCTCAACACGCACCGCAGCGGCACCGCGTACGCGATCGACGGCGAGGCCCGCTGGCTGATCCACAACTACCTGCGAGCCGACGAGGCGGATTTCGAGAGCGTTGACCGGCACGCGGCTCTCCGGACGATCCTCGGCGTCGACGTTCGCTACGACGTGATCTCGAACGAGGACTGGGTGGGGAGGCGATTGATCGCCGAGAGGTTCCGCCGTGATCGGATCCTCCTCTGCGGAGACGCGGCGCACATCTGGGTGCCCTACGCGGGATACGGCATGAATGCAGGGATCGCCGACGCGGCGAACCTCGCGTGGCTTCTCGCGGCGGTCCTGGCGGGGTGGGGTGACGAGCTGCTCGTCGACGCCTACGAGGCGGAACGTCTGCCGATCACCGAGCAGGTGTCGTGGTATGCGATGGATCACGCCGAGCGGATGATCCGCAATCGCGAGGCGATCCCCGAGGACATCGAGGAGGACTCCTCCGCCGGTGAGGTGACCCGCGAGCGGTATGGGCGAGCGATGGTCGAGCTCAACACCCCGCAGTACGCATGCGCCGGCCTCAACTTCGGGTACTTCTACGACCGATCGCCCATCGTGATCCCCGACGGTGCGGCGCCGGAATACTCGATGGATCGCTTCGTCGAGTCGTGGGCGCCCGGATGCCGCGCTCCGCATCGGCGGTTGGCGGACGGCTCCTGGCTGCTCGACGCGTTGGGCGACGGCTACACGGTGGCGGGAAGCGAGGACGCGCTGCGTCGAGCCGGCGCTGATGCGTGGGTCGAGGCCGCGGCCGAGAAACGGATGCCGGTCGCGGTTGCAGCGCTGGCGGCATCGAGCGAGCACGACGTGAGCGGCATCGTGGTCATCCGACCCGATGGCCACATCGCCTACCGAGGCGATGAACTCCCCCTGAGGCTTCTGGGACGGCTCTGCGGCCGCGGGGAGGGCTAGGCCTGGAGGCCCTGCGCGTCGTGGACGCGGACGGTCGTGCCGGTGACGAACTCCGACGATGGCGACACGAGGAACAGCAGGGTGCTGTCCATCTGGGAGGGAGTGCCGAGTCGCTTGCGCTGGAAGCCCTGGGTGATGTCGCCCATTCGTTCGAGCATGCCGTCCATCATCTCGCTCTCGAACGCTCCCGGTGCGATGCAGTTGACGTTGACGCCGTAGCGAGCGAACTCCAGCGAGAGCATCTCGGTCATGCGGATCACCGCCGACTTGGTGATGGCGTACATCGAGGTGCCGATGCCTGCGCGGTACGCACCCATCGAGGAGATGTTGACGATCCGTCCATCGAGATCGGTGTCTTTGAGGCGTCGAGCGACCTCGCACGAGAGATGGAACAGCGAGGTGAAGTTAGTCGCCACGATGTTGTCGACGAACTCCACATCCATCTTCATGGCGAGCTTTGCGTCCGGGATGCCGGCGTTGTTCACGAGGATCTGGATCGGGCCGAGCGCCTCTTCGATGTGATCGACCGCCGCGAAGAGCGCGTCGAAGTCGGTGACGTCCAACGGCACCGGCAACGCTTCGCCGCCGTCGGCGCGGATCTCTGCGGCGAGCTCTTCGAGCCGCTCGACCCGACGGCCGGCGATCGCGACGCGGGCTCCGCAGGCCGCCAGGACCTGAGCGAAACGGCGTCCCAGGCCGGACGTGGTGCCGGTGACGAGAGCCGTCTGGCCGGACAGGTCGATAGAGAAGTGCGGATCGCTCACGGTTTTCCCCTTGGATCAGTGGCCCATTGTGGTCGGGCCTGCGGCGCCGCGCACCTTTGCGGCACACTCGTGGCCATGCAGGTGTCCGATGCAGTTGACCGGCGTGCCTCGATCCGGGCATTTCTCCCGGATCCGGTGAGCGACGAGACGATTCAGGAGTTGCTCGAGAAGTCAGCCCGGGCCCCGTCTGGCGGCAACGTGCAGCCGTGGCGGGTCTATGTGATCAACGGCGAGGCCATGACCCGCTTCCGGGCGTTCATCGCAGAGCGGTCACCCGGCGCCTCGGAGTACCCGGTGTATCCGCCCAACCTGCACGATCCCTATCGCACCAATCGGTTCGAGCTCGGGGAGGCGATGTACGCCAAGCTCGGCATCCCGCGCGACGACAAGCCGTCCCGGTTGGCCCATTTGGCGCGCAACTTCGAGTTCTTCGACGCCCCAGCCGCCTTCTTCTGCTTCATCGATCGAGCCATGGGATCGGCACAGTGGTCCGACCTCGGGATGTTCCTGCAGACCTTCATGCTGTTGGCGATCGAGGCCGGGCTCGACACGTGCCCCCAGGAGGCGTGGGCCAATCACTACGAGTCCGTCACTGAGTTCGTGGGCGCACCCGACAACGAGATGTTGTTCTGCGGCATGGCCATCGGGAAGCGCGACGAGTCCAAACCCGTCAACGACCTCCGCAGCGAACGCATGCCCTTCGACATGTGGGCCACGTTCCTCTGAGTTTCGGGAAGGGGAACGCGCCAATCACCTGAAGAAGACGTTGACGTCGTCTTCGGGGGTGGCACATGGGGTGAAGGAGAAGGTGCGGTGCTGCTGCAGTTCGCGACACGCGTCGGCCACCAGTGCGAACACGGCTCGGGATGCTGCCGCCTCGAATTGCATGGCGGACGCGATGTCCCAGGCACAGGGCATGACGAAGATGTCCGGCCCGTGGTGAAGTGCTCGAAAGGCCTGGCCGCGCGCCGCGAGATCGTCTGTCATCAGCAGATCCTGACACGGGGGTGGGACAGCCTCAGTCGGTGATGAGTCCCCGCAGCTCGGCCTCCAGTTCGGCCCGCCGCCGGTCCAGCTCCCGGATCGCCTCGGCTGCGGCGCGAGCTCCCGGCTCACCCACGAAGAAGAAGTGCCCGCCGTGAACGCTGCGGTGCAGCTCGCTCGCCAGTCGGTGAGCCGCCTCGACGACGCGCTGCCACTCGTCGTCGGGCAGCTCTGGTGCATCTCGCAGAACCCGCCATGTGATGGCGTTCGCGTTCACCATCGCCCAGTTGTGGCGATCGGTCAGCACGTGACGCTGATCGGAACGAAGGGTCGGCCACACCGCGGCGCACAGTGGATACGTCGCCCATTCGGCGCCGCCGGAGATCGAGAGAGGTGTCGCGTGGCCGATCACGGCGGCGTCGCCGTCTCGCGATGCTTCGAGGCCGGGGAACAGCTCGAGCGGCATGTCACCCATGTGGTGTGTGCTGTAGTCGGAGCGATCGACGACGACCCGGCCGAGCTCGTCGTCGATGCGATCCAGTTCGGCGAAAAAGCTCTCGCTCCGGAGGGACGTGTGCCGGATCAGGCCGCCGTCGGTGTAGTGCTCCGCGCGGTCCACGGTGGCCGCGCTCGCCTCGTTGGAGCCGAGGATCAGGTTGGGGAGCGGGGGCGTGGCTGCGAGCGACACGAACGTGCGGAGCTCGATGCCGCGTTCCGACAGGGCGGTGTTGAGGCGCGGCGCGATGTTCCCGAGGGCGCTCCACGCCGCCACGATCACGCCGCTGGTCCAGCCTCGTCGGGCAATCGTCTCGCTGATCGTGGCTGCTGCGGCCTGGGCCAGCTGATCGAGCCGCAGCGTCGCATCCACTGCCTCGAACAGCGCCACGGCCGCGAACCCTAACGGTCGACGGGGGGAATCCGGGGCTCCAGCGACGCCGGGGCCGGGAGACGCAGCTACCGTTCCACTCCAACCGTCCCACACCAACCAGGGGAGCGACGCTGTGAACGACATCTACGAGATGAAGAGCACGCTGCGGGCCGTGCGCCGGCTGCGGACCGACCCGATCCCCGACGACGTCCTCGAGCGGGTGCTCCAGGCGGCGTGTTGGGCTCCGACAGGTGGCAACGTCCAGCCGTGGCGGGTCATCGTTGTCAGCAGCCCAGAGCGCAAGCAGGCGCTCGCCGAGATCTACCGGCCCGAGTGGTACAGCTACGTCGAGGGATTCAAGCAGCGGGTCGCGGCGATGC
>CAYUBX010000363.1:0-4340 GCA_964443165.1 uncultured Acidimicrobiales bacterium | reverse complement strand
CGATGCCACCACCGCTACGAGCTCCGATCGCATCTCCCGTAGCGGGAAGGCCAGGGCGTCGATGGCGAGTGCAGCCTCGTACCCGAACAAGTGGCCGGCCATCGTCGCGAGCAGGAAGTCCACGGAGGGATGGATCGCGGGAACCGTCACCAGCTCGGCCGCCGCCGCAAACCGTGCGTCGCCCTCGCTCGCGATGACGATCGGTGTCGCCTTGTGGGCGCGGTAGATCGCGACCTCTTTGGCGACGTCGTCCGCGTTCGACCCGGTGAGCCCCGCCGCGCACACGAGGATCAGCGGCTCGGACGAGAGATCGATGTGCTTCTTGTCCTCGGTGCCGTCCTCGGGGATGGCCTTGTAACAGAGCTCGGAGAGCTTGATCCGAATCTCTGTCGCCGAGATGCGGTTGGGTCCATTGCCAACGAGCGCCCAATAACGCTTCGAGGGCGCATGCCGCTGAGCCGCTTCGGCGATCGCCGGTCGGTGGGTGAGCACCTCGGCCATGGCATCGGGAAGGGCACGAAGTGCGGTGACGATCGGGCCCTGGTCCTGCTCGACGCCGGCCGCCTCGGCGAGCGCGAGGCAAAGGAGCGCGCCCGCCGCCACCTGTGCATAGAACGCCTTGGTGGACGCGACGGACATCTCGACGTCGCGCCCGTCAGACGTGTAGAGAACGCCGTCGGCCTTGTCGGTGAGGTCGCTCCCCCGTCGGTTGACGATGGCGATGACGTGCCCACCGCGTGCGCGGACCAGATCGACGGTGCGGTTGGTGTCGGTGGTGGTGCCGGATTGGCTGACCGCGACGACGAGCGTGTCGCTCATGTCGCCGGACATCCCGAAACCGCTCAGCTCCGTCGCGAGCCGAGCCGTGACGGACAACCCGCTGCGGTCGAGGACCGGAGCGAGGAAGTGAGGGATCGCCCGACCGGCAACCGCCGCTGTGCCCTGACCGATCGCGATGATCCGCCGGATCGACCCGTCCGCGAGCTTCCGACGAACCGCCTCCGGGATGACGTCGTCACCCAGCACCACACGTGGACCGTCCGGGCCGTCGGAGATCTTTCCCCGCAGCGTGGTGCGGAAGGACTGCGGCGCCTCGTGGATCTCCTTCAGAAGGAAGTGCGGCGAGTGGCCTCGATCGATGTCACGGGTGGTGATCTCGGACTCAACAGCGTCCCGCGCTTCCATCGGAAGCGCGGATCCGTCGTAGGAGAGGCGGGTGATGCCCGAGAGATCGCCCGCATGCCGGCCGTCCAGCACGAGGACCTGGCCCTGCGACGCGATCGGGTTGGTCGGGTCCGCTGGGGTCTCCCCGTCCATGCGAACGTACGAGCGGGCCTCTTCGACAACGCCGTACGGCTCGCTCGCCACGACGTACGCATCGTCGGCGAGGCCCACGTAGAGGGCCTGACCGCTCCCCCGAAGCGCCAGTGCCAGCGCATCGGGATGGGCGGCCGAGTGCGCCGTGATGGCGACCGACCCCTCAAAGGCTGCAACCGTCTGCCGGAAGGCATCCTCGAAGCCGTCGCCACCCTCGAGGGCCCGCGACACGAGGGTCGGGATCACCTTCGCGTCCGTGGTGATCTCCGGCGCGATGGACAGATCGTGGTGTGTCTTCAGGTCTGCGAAGTTGTCGACATCTCCGTTGAGAACCGCCGCAACGTACGGGTTGTCCTCGACACCGACCTCGTAGCTGTCCAGCGGGTGAGCGTTCGGTTCGGAGATGACCCCGATGCTCGCCCATCGGGTGTGGCCGACCACCGTGGCGTGGGAGTCGGGGGAGGAGAGGGCGAGGCGCAGAAGCTCATCGGAGCGGATCTGTTCGCGCAGCGCGTCGGTGTTGTCACCGAGCTCGCCGATCTCGGCGGCTTCCTTGTAAACGAAGGCCAGGTGGTCACCAACCGCGCGAACCGCGCCCGCTCGACAGACGGAGTCGTCCAATCGGGCGGCAGGCTCTCCGTGCCGCAGCGCCGCGGGATCCACGTCTGCATTGGCCACGAAGACCTGCAGCCCCGCGGAATCGCGACCGCGCACCTCGAGGCGATCGATCGCAGACAGCGCGACATGGATCGACCACCAGTCGCCCACTGCGGCGTCGTCCGGAATGCCACCGGCGAGATCTCGGATGGCCTCGGCCCCACGCAGGCGGTCGCGTCGGATGGCCCATGCCCCGTCCTTCAGCTCGATCATCGCAGCGTTGACCCGCTCGAGATCTGCGTCGGAGTCAGTCATCTCGACAAGGTCGAGATCGGCCTCGATCATGCGTGCTCGTTCGCTGAGGCCGTCCATGACGGACGCGATCGCGTCCGCCGCAATCGGGTCTGCGACGAGCGCCTTCACACCGCCGAGGGCGCGCAGGCGATCATCCAGGGAACGCAACTCGGCGGAGGCTGCCTCGAGGACGTCGCCGAGCGAATCGAGGTCGACGCCGTCGGTCGCCAGATCGGCCACCGTGCTCTCGAGTCGGGCGAGAATCGGTCCGACATCGAGGGGCGGCTGATCGTGGCGCGCTCGAAGGACAGCGATGATGCCGCACATGGTCCCGAGGGTATCGGTCGTCGTACTGCCGGCCCCATCGGGGGGCGGGCCGCTCAGCCGTAGAGCTCGCTGACCCTGGTCGCGAGGCGGGTGGCGGCGGACCGCGCCGCCTCGTCGCTCGTCGCCTCCACCATCACTCGAATCAACGGCTCTGTTCCGCTCGGGCGGATGAGCACCCGACCGTCGCCCCCGAGTTCGTTCTCAACCGTCGCGACCTCACTGTCGAGATCGCTGAGGTCGGCTGGCCGGGCCGCCACCTCGACGTTGAGCAGAACCTGCGGGAGGGTCGTCATCGCCTCGGCCGACAGCTCGGAGGCCGGGCGGCCGGACCGTCGGAGCAGGTCGGCGAACAACACTCCCGACATGACCCCGTCACCCGTCGTCGCCAACCGTCGGAAGATCAGGTGGCCGGACTGCTCGCCCCCGAGATCGAATCCGCCCAGGTCGAGCGCTTCGAGAACACTCCGGTCCCCCACCGGGGTCTCTTCGATTCGCACGCCAGCTCGGCCCATGGCTTGCCGCAGACCCAGGTTGGACATCACCGTGACGACCAGCGTGTCGTGGGCCAGCCGGCCTCGATCGCGGAGATCGACGGCGAACAGCGCCATGAGACGATCCCCGTCGATCAACTCCCCCGTGTCGTCCACCCCGATGAGCCGGTCAGCGTCGCCATCGAACGCCAGCCCGAGGTCGGCCCCGCGGTCCGCGACCGCCGCCTGAAGCGATTCAGGATGGGTCGAGCCGCACCCGTCATTGATGTTGCGACCATCCGGTCGAGCGTGCAGGACATCGACCGCTGCGCCGAGCCGACTGAACACCGCCTCTGCGACGCTGACCGCCGCTCCGTTGGCACAGTCGAGAACGACATGTAGGCCGCTCAGGTCGCGACCCTCGAGCGCGTCGACGACCGAGGCCGAGTAGGCGCCGAGAGGGTCGCGGTGTGAGGCCAGCGGTGCGAGGGCGGTCGAATGGTCGGGCTTCGACGTGGACAGCAGCTCATCGAGCCGCCCCTGCACGGCCTCCTGGACCTCATCGCTGAGCTTCTGCCCGCCTGGCGCGAAGAGCTTGACGCCGTTGTCGGACCACGGGTTGTGCGATGCCGAAATCATCGCCCCGCCACAGCCCTCGATCGCGGACAGATGTGCGACCGCCGGAGAGGGGACGACGCCGAGATCGATCACCTCGACACCGGCGAGCCGAGCGCCAGCTCCGAGGGCTCGAGCGAGCTCGGGACCCGATTCACGCGTGTCGCGCCCGAGCACCCACCGATCGATGCCCAGCACCTCGCCAGCAGCCTGTCCGAGCGCGACGACGAACTCCACCGAGAGCTCTGTGAGAGCGACCCCGCGAACGCCGTCAGTTCCGAAACGGAGTGCCACGCCGGGTGACCCCCGCGTCTAGCGCTTGGAGTACTGAGGAGCCTTGCGGGCCTTCTTGAGGCCGTACTTCTTGCTCTCCTTGGCGCGGGCATCGCGCGTCAGGAGGCCGGCCGACTTGAGTGCCGGACGCGTCTCGGGATCGAGCTCGACGAGCGCTCGAGCAATCCCGAGGCGAAGGGCGCCGGCCTGGCCGGCCACGCCACCACCGTCGAGGGTGGCGTCGATGTCGTAGGCCTGACCCATCTCGGTGAGCCGCAGAGGCTCGGTCACGAGCAGGCGGTGCGACGAGGAGGTGAAGTAGTCCTCGAAGCTGCGCTTGTTGACGGTGATCTCGCCGGTTCCGGGGCGAAGGCGCACGCGGGCGACGGCTTCCTTGCGTCGGCCGGTGGTCTGGGTGAGAGGAGCGGTCACGGCTGCCTTTCGACT
>CAYUBX010000362.1:0-4341 GCA_964443165.1 uncultured Acidimicrobiales bacterium | reverse complement strand
TCAGCATGTTGCCGAGCCGATAGTCGCCGTGGACGATCGTCGCGCCGATCTGGCTGGGCTTCCGACCTTCGAGCAGGCCCTGCACGGTCTCCATCTCGGCAAGCTCACGCGTCTTGGACTGCTCCCACTGCCGCGTCCACCGACGCAGCTGACGCCCGAGGTAGTCCTCCCTCTTGCCGAGCTCGCCGAGCCCGATGTCGCTCGGTTCGATGGCGTGGAGGCGCCCGAGGATCTGGGGCACGTCCTTCGACAGCGCCACCCGCTCATCCACGGGCACGAGGGACGACTCCTCATCGCTGTGGAGCACCTCGCCATCGACATAGGCCATGACGTAGAAGGGCGCCCGGTTGACGTCGACGTCCTCGCACAGGCCCAACGTCTCGGGGACAGGGACGTCGGTGGTTCCGACCGCGCTGATGATCGTGTGCTCGCGCGCCATGTCGTGCGCGGTGGCCAAGACGTGCCCGAGGGGCGGGCGCCGCAGAACGAACGATTCGCCTGTGCTGTCGATGACCCGGTAGGTGAGGTTGGAGTGACCGCCCGCGATCAGCTCGAACTGCAGAGGAGCGACGGCGGAGGGAACGTGTTCACCGAACCAGGCGGTGACGTTCTCTGCGTTGATTCCCTCGGCAACGGGATCGCTCACGATCGACCTCCTGGCTGGGTGTTCCCTGTGGGAGCCATCGGAGCGTAGCCAACACCACGGCGATGCTCAGCGTGGCGCCAGAAGGCCGCGCTGCTCGAGTTCCGCCCGGAAGGCGTCCGCTCCGGTCCACAGCACCGCCTGCCATCCCGCGCGATGCGCGCCGTCGATGTTGGGCGCACTGTCGTCGGTGAAGAGGACGCCCGCAGGATCGAGGCCGTGGCGATCGCAGAGCAGGTCGAAGATCTTCCGATCGGGCTTCACCACACCCTCACGCCCCGAGACGACGATCGCTTCGAGACGCTGCAGGAACTCGAAGCGACGCTCAGCGTGCGGGAACGTCTCGGCCGCCCAGTTGGTCAGGCCGAGAACCCGCACGCCGGCCTCTCGCAGCTCGTCGACGACCGCAACAGCGTCGAGGTCGGCGGGGCCGAGCATCTCGGGCCAGCGGTCGCGATACGCCGCGATCTCGCTCGCCCAGTCGGGGTGCAGTGCCGAGAGTTCGGCCACCCCCTGGTCGAACGGCAGCCCGCGGTCGAGCTCGGTGTTCCACTCCAGCGTCGCGACCTCGGCGAAGAAGATGGCCCGGCGACCCGCGTCGGGAATCACGCGACGGTAGAGAAGGTCGCGGTTCCACTCGATCAGGACGTTGCCGAGATCGAACACCACCGCGTCGACCCCGTCGCCGGCTCGCGGGGCCATGGTCGCTAGCGGTCGTAGGTGTAGAACCCGCGCCCGGCCTTGCGCCCGAGCAGACCCGCGTCGCACATCCGGCTGAGGAGCGGCGGGGGTGCGTACAACTGCTCTCTGAACTCCTCGTAGAGCGATTCGGCCACGGCCATGGTCGTGTCGAGGCCGATGAGGTCAGCGAGGGCGAGCGGACCCATCGGGTGGTTGCACCCCAGGACCATCCCCGCGTCGATGTCCTCTGCGCTAGCGA
Organism: uncultured Acidimicrobiales bacterium; assembly: GCA_964443165.1. GTDB lineage: Bacteria > Actinomycetota > Acidimicrobiia > Acidimicrobiales > Poriferisodalaceae > JAYPWI01. The sequence continues at coordinate 2,758 of CAYUBX010000362.1, read as the reverse complement.
AGCCGGACTCCATCATGCGGATCGCCGACAACAGGTATGGGACCAGCAGCGCGTTGACGACGAAACCCGCGCGGTCCTGGCTTGTCACCACCCGCTTGCCGAGTTGTTCCGCCGCGAACTCCGAGCTGACCTGCGCTGTCTTGTCACCGGTGAGGAGCGAGCTGATCACCTCCACGAGGCCCATCACGGGCACCGGGTTGAAGAAATGGACGCCGATCACCTGCTGCGGCCGGTTGGTGGCCATGGCGAGCTTCATGATCGGGATCGACGACGTGTTGGACGCGAGGATCGCATCGGGATCGTCGACCACGTCGTTGAGACGCCGGAAGACCTCGAGCTTGGCCTCCTCGGCCTCGACCACGGCTTCGACCACGAACTGCCTGTCATGCAGCGACGTGAGCTTGGTGGAGAAGGAGAGGTTGGCCATCGTGGCCTCTCTCTCCTCCTCGGGGAGCTTGCCCGAACGTACGGCTCTGTCGAGGCTCTTCTCGAGGCGCTCCATGCCGATGCGCAGTGCGTCCTCGTTGGCTTCGACGACCTTCACGTCCGCGCCGCTGCGCGCTGCGACTTCGGCGATCCCCGCCCCCATGAGACCGCAGCCGACCACTCCGAAACGTTCCACAATCACGTGGCCGACAGTATCTGGAGCCCGCCTATTCGGCGAGCTGTGTGGCGGAGGGATTACTCCCCGCGCGTCTCGGCGATCGCGCTGCGCACGGCCTCCACCACTTCGTCCGCGGTGGCGCCTGGGGTGAGGACCCGCGCCACCCCAGCGTCGTACATCGACTGGAAGTCACCCTCGGGCACGATGCCGCCGAGGATCACGGGGATATCAGCTCCGGCTTCACGGAGCTTCTGGGTGACCATCGGCAGCAGCGCCTCGTGCGCTCCGGAGAGCATCGACACGCCGATCGCGTCGACGTCCTCGTCAACCGCGGCGGCCACCACCGTGTCCGGGGTCTGGAACAGACCGGTGTAGATCACCTCGTACCCGCCGTCACGCAGGATTCGAGCCACGATCTTGACTCCCCGATCGTGGCCGTCGAGCCCCAACTTCGTCACGAGCACCCGGTCAGCCATGAGCGCCGACACTACTGAAGCGTGCCGATGTCGGCACGGTGCGTGGGCTCCAGGAGCGACACACCTCAGCGTGACCCTGCGGCCTCCGGGACGCTGCCTGAGAAGCCGGCGGCCAACCGGAATGCGGTATCCCATCCGGTGGGGTGGACACCGAGGTCCTCGAGGGCGCGTTCTGCATCGACACGCAGCTCGACCGCGGCAGGAGTACCCAACGCCTCGTGGCCGATGGCCCGCGCCAACCGCACCACGGCCTGGCTCATCCGGCTCTCCGACGCATCGACCGTGGCGATGGCGTCCGCGAACCAGCGATCGGCGGCCTCCACGTCGCCGCGCCGAACCTCGGCGAGCGCGGCCGCCACATGCGCGGTTCGGGTGTCGAGGTAGGTGGCCCGAGAGTCGGCGAACACATCGTCGACATGCGCGATGACCTCGCCCGGGCGGCCTGCCGCCGCCAGGGCGAGCGCGAGCGTGCTGTGGAGGTACGTGGAGGGAACGCCGTCCATCTCCGGAACCTCGGACAGCCGTTGGAGCGCCTCCTCCACCCGACCGAGCTGGAGCAACGCGAGTCCTCTCGTGACCTCGAGGTCCACGGATCCGATCACCCGCTGATCCTCGAAGTGCGTTCCGACCTCGGTGATCTGGTCGAGGGCAGCTTGGGGGTCACCGGTCTGGACAGCTCAGCCGGCCGAGACCAGCCGTGCGAACGGCTCGAGCGGCCGACCCGGCATTGCGAGAGCGCGGCGGAGACACTCGGCCAGCGCGGTGCTGCTCGCGTTGAGCTGGCCCACCGCCGCATGAGCGCGACCGAGGAGACCCAGGGCCTGCACGACACCGAAGTCGCTCTCGATCTGTTCGAACACCGCTTGCGCCTCGGTTGCCCGCTGCACAGCGGACCTCGCGCGACCCGACCACAGCTGGATGGAGGCGAGGAGCAGGTCCATCATCGCCTCGCCGAACCGCTCTCCCCGCTCGTGCGCGAGCTCGCGGACCTGGCCGGCGAGTTCTTCGGCCTCGGCCTTGCGACCCTCGTGGAAGCGCAGGAATGCCATCAGGCCTCTGGCGAAGGACAGCCCGGACAGATCCTCGAGTTCGGTGAACAGGTCGACGGCTCGCTGGAGCCGGGCTTCGGCCTCGTCGACGAGCCCCTGCTCGAAGCTGATCCACGCCAGGTTCTGCAGGCACCACGCGACCCCGACCGTGTCGTCGAGTTCGACGAACACCGAGTGCGCTTGATCGATGTAGCGGTCGGCCAGCGCCGCGTCACCGTCGAAGAGAGCGACCATGCCGCGGAGGCGGAGCGCCTCTGCGCCCTCGCGGACATCGCCCAGCACGCGGAAACGCTCCACGGCCTCATCGAGGAGCGTCGCGGCCTGGGTGTTCTCCGACGCAGCGCTGTGGATCTCCCCGAGGGTGCGAACGGCGATCGCCAGCCCGTGCTCGAGGTCGGCCGCCGTTGCGAGGTCGCGGGCCCACTGCGCATCGCTCGCCGCGCCGCTGAGCTCGCGCAGGCCGAGTCGCGCCCTCGCGCGGCCGAGCAGCAGTTCGACGAGCCGCGGGTCCTCGTCGGGAAGAAGTTCGATGGCCCTGTGGAAACGCTGGGCGGCGACGTAGTGACTGTCGCGCTCGTCGGCGGCCTCGCCCGCGCGGCCGAGCCAGTCGACCGCCCGATCCGCCAGAT
>CAYUBX010000361.1:923-4353 GCA_964443165.1 uncultured Acidimicrobiales bacterium | reverse complement strand
AGTGACATCCGCCACCCGAGACCGCCGATCAGACCACCGACGAGCCCGCCGACGATCTTCGCCACGACCCGAACGAGGATGTAGGCCGCGCCCACGGCACCGACCTTGGTCACGTCGTCGAGGTGGATCGACGCTCCGGCGAGCGCGAAGAACAGCAGGTAGAGGGGCTGTTCGATCGTCTTGATCGTCCGGAAGAGCCGAACCGAGAAGGCCTCGGGGGACACCGTGGCGGCGGTGGCTCCCGCGATGAGAGCCGCGAGCGGCAGGGAGATGTCGAGCCACTCCGCGACCGACCAGGCCAACAAGATGTGCACCAGAACGAACAGCAGCAGCTCGCCCGATGTCTCGATCTGGAAGCCCAGTCGGCTGATCATCCAGCCGCCGACGAGCCCAAGGACGGTGCCGCCGATTCCCAACTGGATGAAGTCGACGACCGCAGCCGAGACGTCGGCGTCCTGATCGGCCAGGACCGTCGCGATCGGCAGCACAGCCGCGAAGGTCACCGTGGCGAGCGCGTCGGACACCGCGTGAGTGCCGACGACACCGGTCGGGTAGGACCCTTTAGCGCGCACGGACGACACGATGTGCGCGATCGTCATCGGTGCCCCGGCGCCGGCGAGCGCCGCCAGGAGCAGGGCGACCGACCGATCCGCACCGACCGCTCTCGTCACGAAGAAGACGGCGACCGCACTCAGCGCGTACTGGACGACACCGGTGGTCACGGTCCACTTCGCGGCGCGCAGGGCGCGCGTCGACACGCGCTCGCCGATCACGAACATGAGGACCGCGAGCGCGACCTCGGTGATCGGCCGCAGCGACTGGAGCTCCTGATCGTTGATCAGCTCGATCCCCGATGGGCCGAGCACCGCTCCGACGAGGAGGAACGCGACGAGCTCGGGCAGATGCCGGCGGGCGAGAACCGGGCCCGCCTGGTCGGCGCGCCACGCCAGGATCGCGAACGCGGCGAGGGTGGAGCTCATGGTCGTATCGCGCTCAGCTCAGAACCGCCGTCTCGGTCAATCGCCGGTGACCGGCTCGAAGTTGGGGTCCCGCTTCTCCACGAAGCTCTGGACTCCCTCTTTGAAGTCGGGACGACGCAGCGACTGCGCCATGAGAGCGTTCGTCTCCTCGAGCGCCGAGGTGCGGTCGGCGTCGAGCTGACCCCAGACCTGGCGCTTCATCTGCGCCATGGACCACGGGGCGCTGTAGGTGCCGAGGTCGCGGGCCAAGGAGATGGGCGTTGGACGGCCCGACGACGCGGGGCAACATGTACGACACGCCGTGTTCGGCGATGAGACCGCGACGAGCGAACGCAGACGTGAACTTGGCGCCCTCCGCCGCGAATCGGATGTCGCACATCATGGCGTGAACGAATCCCAGCCCAGCGCACGCTCCGTTGATGGCGGCCACGACCGGCTTGGGGACCGTGAGCGCGTAGTCATGCCGCTCTTCGCGGGGACGCTCACCGTCACCCTCACCACTGCTGATCCCCTGCAGCATGTCCATGTCTGCGCCAGAGCAGAAGCCACGGCCGGCTCCGGTCACGACGATGGCGCGAACCTCAGGCGAGGCAGCCGCACGGTCGAGCGCGTCGAAGTACGCCCCTCCGAGCGCACCCGTCCACGAGTTGAGTCGCTCAGGACGGTTCAGCGTGATGATCGCCACGCCGTCGTCCTCCGCGTACAGGACCGGCGCGTCGTTGCTGTCAGATGTGCTCATCGCTCCCCCATGTTGGCCAGGAGCAACGATAGTGGACGGGCTCGCGTCAGCCGCGTGCCACCTCGGCGATGTCGACCGTGTCCATCGTGTCGCCCACGGCGATGGAGAGCGCGACGTCCATTCCCTCGGTGACGTAGCCGAAGAGGTTGTAGGCCTTGTCGAGCTTGCGGGTGCAGTCGTCGATGCAGATGAAGAACTGGCTGCCGTTGGTGTTGGGCCCAGCGTTGGCCATGGCCACTGCTCCGAGGGTGTATTCGCCCGTCACGGGCTCGTCCTCGAAGCGATATCCCGGGCCACCGCGGCCACTGCCCTCAGGGCACCCGCCCTGGATCACAAAGTCCGGAACGACGCGGTGAAACGTGAGGCCCGTGTAGTAGCCGTCCCTCGCGAGGTTGACGAAGTTGTTGACCGTGGTGGGGGCCAGTTGGGGATCGAGGTCCATCACGATCGTGCCCTTGGACGTTCCGAGGGTCACCCGGTAGATCGTGTCGATGTCGATGTTCATCTCAGGCGCCGAGGGCATGGGGCGCCACACTACAGGTCAGCCGTCGAGGGGCAACCCGGCCGAGATCAGTCGGTGCTGCGCAGGGTGTGCCCCACGAGGGCACCCGTGTGCTCGCCCTTCTCCATGAAGACTTCGCCGTTGACCAGCGTGTAGTCGTAGCCGGCGCCACGTTGCACGTACCGACCCGCCCCACCCGGGAAGTCGCGCACGTACTCGGGACCCGACAGCGACAGGCCATCCATGTCGATCACGTTGACATCGGCATATGCCCCCTCGACCAGCCGGCCCCGGTCGGTGAGACCGAACAGGTCAGCGGTATCGGAGGTGATGCGGCGAATGCCCTCTTCGATGTTGAAGAACCCGGTGTCGCGCACCCAGTGGCTCAGGAAGAACGTGGGCTGGCTGGAGTCCATGATCTGGCCCACGTGGGCGCCGGCATCGGCGAGGCCCATGACCACCGAGTCGTGCTCGAGCATTCGCTCGATCGCCTCGAAGTCCTGGTTGAGCACCGGAAGGCTCAGCATCACGGCACCGTCGCTGCGGTCGGTCTCCTCGAGGAACAGCTCGACCGGCGAGATGCCGCGGGCCGCGGCCTCGGCCTCGAGCGTCTCATCCGGCCCGACCCGGTAGTTGGGGTCGGTGGCGTCGAGCAGGTACAGCCGGCTCAGGTCGACGAGCGCGCTGTTCATGCCAGTCGAGTTCTTGGTGTCAGTGCCGGCCTCGTCGATCAGCTGCTGACGAATCTGCGGGTCGCGAATCATCGCGAGCTTCTCGTCGACGCTCTTACCCCTCATCGTTCGCCACGTCTCGCCGGATCGATCCCAGGGGGTGCGGTGCTGGATGCCGAGGACCACGCCGATGGATCGGCAGGTCGTCTGTGGCCGGAGCTGGGCTCCCGCCTCGTTCTCGTCGCTCACGTAGCCGAGCACCATGTCGCTCATCTCGGGCTTGCGGGCCGAGTAGACGAGACCGAAGGTCGACGGGCGGCCACTGCGACGGGTGATCTCGCCGAGCACCTCGATCTCGTGCTTGCCTCCCGCGAAGTCGGGGCCCGCCGCCTCGAAGCGCGGGGCGGACTCGAACACGCCACGACCGTGCTTGCCGAGGACGTCGGCGAACGCATACAGCTCGTCGTCGTCGGCGAAGGTGCCGGGGATCGGACGTCCATCCGGCGTGCGATGCAGCAACGTGCGCGACGTCGAGAAG
>CAYUBX010000361.1:0-913 GCA_964443165.1 uncultured Acidimicrobiales bacterium | reverse complement strand
CGCCCATGGCCTCGTCGACCAGCTCGCACATCTCCGCGACCTGGGCAGGGCTGGCCGGTGCCTCGTCGAGACTCTCCTCGCCCATCACGTGCCAGCGCACGGCGACGTGGCCCACCATGCCACCCACGTTGATGCCCTTGGGCATGCCATCCAGGAAGGCGAGGTACTCGCCGTAGCTGCGCCAGTCCCAGGGCAGCCCCTGCATGATCGAGTCCTTCGGGATGTCCTCGACGCTCTCCATCACCTCGGCGATGTACTCGATGTCCTCGGTCTTGACGGGAGCGAAGGTGACACCGCAGTTACCCATCACGACCGACGTGATGCCGTGCCAGCAGGAGCTGGAGCCGATCGGATCCCATGCGAGCTGCGCGTCGAGGTGAGTGTGGATGTCGACAAAGCCGGGGGTGACGACCCGACCGCTGGCGTCGATCTCGCGCTCGCCGACACCGTCGACCTTGCCGACGGCGACGATCCGCTCGCCGGTGATCGCCACGTCCGCAACGCGGCCTGGCGTGCCGGTTCCGTCCACGACCAGGCCGTTCCTGATCACGAGGTCGTACTGGGTCTCCGTCATCGTTCCCCCTCTGGGTCGCGCACGCCTGCGTGCCGATCCGATCGCGCAATTCGAATCTGTGTTCGACTCCAGCATAGGCGGCCGGGCGGAGGCGTCCTGCGTCACACACCCTCGGCTGCTTCCCTGTCATTCTGCGCCGCTGGCCGCTACTCTCCGTGGCCAGGGGAAACGTCGAGTGATCAAGGGGTCGTCGTGCCGAGCAGCCATCCCAGTAGATCGATGACGGGACGCATGGCGATCGCAGCAACCGCCGCCCTGCTCGCGCTCGGCGCCTGCGGTGGCGGCGACAGCGACGCCGCGGGCACCAGCGCACCGGACTTCAGCGCTGTGCCGGCGACG
>CAYUBX010000360.1:0-4366 GCA_964443165.1 uncultured Acidimicrobiales bacterium | reverse complement strand
ACCTTGGCGCCGTAGGCCTCCGCAGTCATCAGGCTGTCGAGCTCGGAGAGATCCCGTCTGGGCCTCGAGCCACACGATGCTCAGGCCCTCAACCCGGGGCTGATCCACGCCTCGATCACCGCGTTCGGTTCGACGGGGCCGAAGGCGGAGTGGCCAGCGACGGATCTCACGATTCAGGCTGCCGCAGGGAACATGATCGTCACCGGCGACAAGGACCGCCCCCCGCTGCGGGTGGGGTCCCTCCCACAGGCGTGGCACAACGCATCGAGCGAGGCGGCGGTCGGGGTCCTGATCGCGCTTCTCGAGCGCCAGAGCCGAAGCGGCCTCGGTCAACACGTCGATGCCTCGGCGCAGCAAAGCATGAACCAGGCCGCCCAGTCGATGATGATGGCGGCTCCCAACCGCGCCACCTCCACGACGCGGATCGCGGGCGGAGCGAACCTCCAGGGGATTGACATCCAGCTGATGTGGCCGTGCAAGGACGGTCACGCCTCGGTGACGCTGCTCTTTGGGTTGATGGTGGCGCCCTTCACGCAGAACCTCTTCGACTGGGTGTTCGAGGAGGGCTTCTGCGACGAGGCCACCCGGACCAAGGACTGGGTGGAGTACGCCATGATGCTGCTCGACGGCCGTGAGCCCGTCGCCGAGTACGAGCGCATCAAGGGCGTCCTGACCGACTTCTTCGCCACGAAGACGAAGGCCGAGCTTCTCGACGCGGCGATCCAACGAAAGGTCCTGATCACACCGGTCTGGACGGCCGCGGACGTGGTCGCTTCGCCGCAGCTCGAGAGCCGCGACTACTGGGAGGACATCGAACAGCCAGGGTTCGGGACGGTCCGTCACCCCGGCGCGTTCGCCAAAGTGCCAGCCCGACCGCTGCAGGTGCTGCCGGCTGCGCCGTCGCTCGGAGCGGACACCGATGCGCTTGTCGCAGGACCGGCCCGTTCCCCGGCGGTGGCGATGACGTCACCGGTGTCGGATGCGTCACCGCCGCTCTCCGATCTCAAGATCCTGGACCTCAGCTGGGTGATGGCGGGCCCCGCTGCCTCGCGGGTCTTCGCCGACTACGGCGCGCAGATCGTGCGGGTCGAGTCCACGCTGCGGCCCGATGGTGCTCGCACCATGCAGCCGTTCACGGACGACGTCACCGACCCTGACTTCTCCGGGCTGTGGAACAACATGAACGCCGGCAAGCGAGCGATCTCGCTCAACCTCGCGGTCCCCGAATCCCATCAGGTGATCTGGGATCTCGTGGATTGGGCGGACCTGGTGATGGACTCCTTCGGCGCCGGGGCGCTTCAGCGGATGGGCTTCGGTCACGATGCACTCCTCGCTCGAAAGCCCGACCTGGTCGTCGCATCCAGTTGTCTCATGGGCCAATCGGGCCCGCTGGCCAGCCTCACGGGGTTCGGGACCATGGCGGCTGCGATCTCGGGCTTCTTTTACCCCGTCGGCTGGCCGGACCGCGCCCCGTGCGGTCCTTTTGGGGCGTACACCGACTACACCTCGCCCCGGTGGTACGCGGCCGTGATCGTGGGGGCGCTCGAACACTCCAGGGCGACTGGCGAAGGGCTGAGCATCGACTTCTCTCAGGGGGAGTCGGCGATGCAACTGCTCGCCCCGGCTCTGCTGGACAACATCGTGAACGGGCGGACGTGGGAGCGGATCGGCAACCGCGACCTGGTGTACTCACCGCAGGGCGCGTACCCCACTTCAGGCGACGACACCTGGATCGCGATCGCCTGCACCACCGACGACCAGTGGAGCACGGTCGCCTCGATGATGGGTCGGGACGACTGGGCGGCCATGACGGCTACTGAGCGTCATGCCGCGGCGGACGAACTCGACGCAGCGATGGCGGCGTGGACGTCGGGCCACCCCGGCGACGAGCTGATGGTCACGCTGATCGGCGCCGGGGTCCCCGCGCACGTCGTGCAGAACTCACCCGAAGCGCTTGCCGATCCCCAGCTACAACACCGGAACCACTTCGTCGAAGTGACCCACTCCTCGCAGCCCGACGGTCGGACCTATGTGGAGGGCAGCCGGTTCGTGCTCTCCCGCACCCCGGCGACGTTCTCGCGAGGGGGCCCCACCTTCGGTGAGGACACGTTCGAGGTCCTCACCGACGTCCTCGGCTACGACGGTGATCGGATCGCCGACCTCGCGGTAGCGGAGGCGCTGGAGTGATCGGAACGCGGGCGGCCGACCTCGCCGGCGAGCTTCGGGAGACAGGCGTGGTCGTCCTTCCCGATCCGCTGCCCAGCGACTTCGTCGAGACCCTCCGCGAGGCGTTCGAGCCGGTGCTCGAAGCGTACGTGGCGGCATCAGACCCCAACCGAGGGACCCGCCGCCACCAGATGTACCTGCCCTTCGAGGGGCCATTCGGCGACGCGCGGCTCTGGGCGAATCCAACGGTCCTCGATGTCGTCGAACAGGTGCTCGGCCCGGACTTCGAGTGCACGTACTACGGGTCCGACACACCGTTTCCCGGCTCCGGCTACCAGCCCGTCCATCAGGACGGCGGGCCGCTCTTCCCGGAGTGGGCCAGCAGACCGCCGCCGTACTGCATAGCGATGAGGACCTGGAGTGGTTCGACGGCGAGGAGAAGCCCGGCGAGGAGACCGAACCGCATCGTTTCACGGGCCCGGCCGGATCGATCCTGTTGCGCGACACCCGGGTGTGGCATCGCGGCTCTCCCAATCGGGGAGCTGCGCCACGCCCTCTGCTCGCCCTCCTCTACACACGGGACTGGTTTCGGTTCCCCTTGCTCCGGCCGGCCATCGATCGTGGTGACTACGACCGGCTGCCCGACCCAGGGCGGCGGCTGTTCCGTGGCGCGCACATCACTCCCGTCGATCGCGAGGCGGGAGATCGGCCGCGACTCAGTCCCGACCCCGAGTGAGACTCAGCTGCCGGACGGGTCCATCTCGCCGGCCAACAGCTCGATCGAGCGGAGACGCTCGTCGATCGTGAGGGACGGGTGCACGGTGATCAGCTCGTCGACGCCGGCCTCCCGCGCGAAGTTGCGGAGGTAGCGACCGACGAGTTCGGGGTCACCGGCGGCGGTGTAGTGCATCATCTGAGCGATCTGCTGGCCCTGCGGGGATGCGAGGACCTGGTCGGCCTCGTCCTCGGTCAGCTCGCGCGGAACCCGCAGGAACCGTGCGACCCGGCGCCGACTCACATCGAGATGCTGGCGTTCGGCGTCCTCGGTCGTATCGGCCGCGATGACGTTGATCCCCGCGATCGCGTAGGGCTCGCTGAGCTGGGCCGATGGCTCGAACTCCTGGCGGTATAGCGCCACGGCATCGAGAAGGTGCCCCGGCGCGAAGTGCGATGCGAACCCGTACGGAAGGCCCAGGTGGGCGGCCAGTCGGGCCCCGAAGAGAGAGGACCCGAGGACGTAGAGGGGGACGTCGGTGCTGGCACCGGGCACGGCTTCGACCCCTGCGACCTCGCTCTCACCGCGCAGGTAGGCGCCGAGTTCGAGCACGTCTTGAGGGAAGCGTTCGGCGGCCATGGGGTCGACACGCATTGCCCGCATGGTGTTGTGGTCCGTTCCGGGAGCGCGTCCGAGCCCGAGATCGATGCGGCCGGGATGCAGCGTGGCCAGCGTGCCGAACTGCTCGGCGATCACCAGCGGCGAGTGGTTGGGCAGCATCACTCCACCGGAGCCGAGCCGGATCGAGTCGGTATGGGCCGCGACATGGGCGATGAGCACGCTCGTGGCCGAGGACGCGATCGACGACATGTTGTGGTGCTCGGCGTACCAGATCCGGCGGTACCCGAGTTCCTCGGCTCGCCGCGCGACGGCGACACAGTTGGCGAACGCTTCGGCGGGGGTCTCGTCCCGACCGACGATCGCCAGGTCCAGAATTGAGAGGGGGAGCGGACAGTCCGACACCGACACAGCATGCCGTGTTTCGAGGGCCGTTACCGTGGATTCATGATGCCCAGCTATCGGATCATCGATGTCGACACGCACGTGACCGAGCCGGCGGATCTGTGGACCAGCCGAGTCCCGGTTCGTTTTCGAGATCGCGTCCCGTACGTCGACACGGATCGACGCGGCTTCCAGGCCTGGTACCTCAACGGCGAACGGATCGCGTCGGTCGGATTCACCGCCACTGCCGGATGGACCGAACCCATCTCCGAGGGTGGTCCAAAGCAATACGACCAGCTCCACCCGGCGGCCGCCGATCCACGAGCCCGTCTCGAGTACATGGACTCCCAGGGCATCTGGGCCATGGTGCTGTATCCCAACGTCGGCGGGTTCGGGAACCAGCGGTTCCTCGCCCTCGACGACCCCGAGCTGATGCTGGTGTGCGTCCAGGCCTACAACGACTTCCAGACCGAGTTCGCGGAG
>CAYUBX010000359.1:0-4368 GCA_964443165.1 uncultured Acidimicrobiales bacterium | reverse complement strand
CCCCAGCCGACCGCGAACCGACCCGACTCGAGCACCAGCACCTTGTCGCCGCGCGAGAGGACGTTGGACGTGGCCATCTCCCAGGCACCATGGCCGTTGGACACCGACACGAACACCGGCTGCTCCGTGCGGGCGATCTTGGGAAGGTCCTCCAGCACACTGAAAGAGGTGTCGATCAGCTCGCCCTCGTAGATGTTGGGCATCGGCTGGCGCATGGCGTTGAGGACTCGGTCGGGGATGACCGAAGGCCCTGGGATCGACACTGCGTGACGGCCCTGGCTGAGCGACATGTCCCTCCTCTGGGTGACGGCAGCGCGTCAGAGCCACGAGCCTACGCCGACATCGATCCGCTGAGAACCTGGGTTCCGCACACGACAGCCCGGTCGTTAGGCTACGAACCAAGGCTCGGCGACCTGGGGGAACAACCATGACCGACGCACTGCTCCACGCATTCGCGGTTCCGTCGAAACCGGAGTCGGACTACATCAACCTCGTGAGCGCGCAGGGCTGCACGCTCGTCGACGACGCCGGCAAGGAGTACATCGACGGGCTCGCGAGCCTGTGGCTGTGCCAGATCGGGCACGGCAACGAGCACGTGATCGGCGCGATCACGGACCAGCTCGGGCGTCTCGAGACCTACAACATCTTCGACCCCTTCACCCACGACTCGGCAGTGCAGGTGGCCGAGTCGATCCGCAGCAAGTCGCCGCACCCCGACGGCCGGGTGTTCCTCGGCTGTTCGGGATCCGAAGCCATCGACACCGTGCTGAAGCTCAGCCGGATGATCCAGCAGCGCCGAGGCCAGACCGACCGCCAGACCATCGTCCGACGGCTCGGCGGGTACCACGGCGTCAACGTCGGCGGCACCAGCGTCCAGGGAATCGCTCCCAACCGCGAGGGCTGGGGCGACCTCCTCCCCCACGTGGTCGAAGCCGACAACCACGACATCGAATCCGCGTCGCGCATCTTCGCCGAACAGGGCGAGCGCATCGCCGCGGTGATCTGCGAACCGGTGCAAGGCGCGGGCGGTGTGATCGTTCCGCCCGACGGCTACCTCCAGGGCCTCCGTCGCCTCTGCGATGAGCACGGCGCCCTTCTCATCTTCGACGAGGTGATCACCGGCTTCGGTCGCACCGGGCAGTGGTTCGCTTCGCAGACCTTCGACGTCACACCCGATCTCATCACCTTCGCCAAGGGTGTGACCTCCGGCTACATCCCGCTCTCGGGCGTGATCATGTCGAACGCCATCGCGCAGGAGCTGGAGTCGGATCCTGGCAAGTTCATGCACGGCTTCACCTACAGCGGCCACCCGGCCTCCTGTGCGGCAGGCGTTGCCAACATCGAGGTGATCGAACAGCAGGGCCTTGTTGATCGCTCACGAGAGATCGGTGACCGGTTCAGCGAGGGCCTGTCTGCGCTTCAGGGCGACGGCATGATCAACAGCTACCGCGGTGTGGGCGCGATCTGGGCCATGGAACTCGGCCGAGACGCAATCCCGGCGCGCGACGCCATGCTCGACCGCGGTGTCGTGTGCCGGGGGATCGGCGAGGCGCTCGCCTTCTGCCCGCCGCTCATCATCACCGACGCCGAGATCGGTCAGATCTTCGATCGGCTCGAGGACGCCCTCAAGAACAGCTGACCGCAACGGGCCGATGCGGGTTGTAGCGGTCGCTCAGGCGCCGTTCTCGTCGGCGATCCGCTCGTGGTGACGGATCACCTCGTCGATCACGAAGCGCAGGAACTTCTCGCTGAACGCGGGATCGAGCCCCGCGTCCTCGGCCAGCCTGCGCAGGCGGGCGATCTGCTGCTCCTCACGGCCGGGATCCGCAGGGGGCAGGTCGGTCGCCGCCTTGTACTCCCCGACCGCCTGGGTGATGCGGAACCGTTCGGCGAGGATGTGAATGAGCGCGGCGTCGATGTTGTCGATGCTCTGCCGGAACTGCTTCAGCTGGTCGTCACTCATCGGCCACTGTTCTAGTATCTCCGCCGCGAAGGTGGTGACGGCGAACAGGGCCCTCGACCGTGGGCGGTGCCACGATGGGGCCGTGACGACCCACGTGCGATTCGCAGGACCCGACGACGCGGCGACCATCCTCCACTTCATCACCGAGCTCGCCATCTACGAGCGGGAACCCGACGCGGTCGAGGCCACGGAGGATTCGCTTCGGGACCAGCTCACGGGAGACCGACCGCCCTTCGAATGCCTGATCGCAGAGGTCGACGGCGAAGCGCGGGGTTTCGCCCTCTTCTTCCACAACTATTCGACCTGGCGGGGCAGAGCGGGCATCTACCTCGAAGACCTCTTCGTTCCCGAGGAGCATCGAGGCACCGGACTCGGTCGCCTGCTGCTCGCGACGCTGGCGCGAATCGCTGTCGAACGCGGATGCCCGCGGCTCGAATGGCAGGTCCTCGACTGGAACACGCCGTCGATCGACTTCTACGAAGCGATCGGTGCGTCGGTGATGCGTGACTGGTTGCCCTGCCGCCTCGACGGGGAGGCTCTCAGCGGGCTGGCGAGCGGCGGGGCTAGCGTCGCTCGGTGATGACTGACGACTACAACCTGCGGGGGCGGGTCGCCATCGCCGGGGTGGGCGAGACCACGTATTACAAACGCGGTCAATCGCCCGACCCGGAGTTCAAGCTCGTCCTCCAGGCCATTCTCAACGCGTGCGCCGACGGCGGGATCAGCCCGCGCGACATCGACGGCTTCTGTTCTTTCAGCAACGACCGCAGCACCCCGGCCCGGCTCGCCAACGCCCTCGGGCTCCGCGAGCTTCGCTACAGCAACATGCAGTGGGGCGGAGGCGGAGGCGGGGCTGCCGGCGCGGTTCAGAACGCAGCCGGAGCGATCATGGCCGGGTCAGCCTCCGTGGTGGTTGCGTACCGGGGTCTCGCCCAGGGTCAGTTCGGGCGGTTTGGCCAGGGAGGACGCCGCAAGGCGATCCACGGCGAATTCGCCTACACGCTCCCCTACGGGATGATGAGCCCGGCGCAGATGTACGCCATGCGCACCACTCGAGTGATGCACGAGCACGGGATCGATCGGAGCACGCTGCGGTCCATCGCCTTGGCCTGCTACCACCACGCACAGAACAACCCGCGCGCCGTCATGTACGGCAACCCACTCGACGCAGAAACGTACGACACCAGCCGCTGGATCAGCGAGCCGTTCCGGCTGTACGACTGCTGCCTCGAGAACGACGGCGCCGCCGCCATGATCATCATGTCGACGCCGAGGGCGAAGGAACTCCGCGATTCGCCCGTGCTCGTCTTGGGGGCGCAGATGTCAGGCGGGCACCGTTCGGGCGCGTGGGTGCACAACCAGACGGACTACGCGACCTCATCGTTCAAACCGGCCGCGAAGCACATGTACGACCAGGCCGGCGTCACCCCGGCAGACGTCGACGTCGTGCAGTCCTACGAGAACTTCACAGGCGGCGTGCTGATGAGCCTCATCGAACACGGGCTCTGCGACTACTCCGATGCCAACGAGGTGTTGACGTTCGACAACCTCCGGGCCGACGGGGGCGGTCTACCGCTCAACACCAGCGGAGGCAACCTCGCCGAGTGCTACATGCACGGCCTCGGGCTGCAGATCGAAGCGGTGCGCCAGGTGCGCGGCGACTCGTCCAATCAGGTCGACGACGTCAAGGTGTCGCTCGCCAACGCCGGCCCGATGGTGGAGATCGCGTCCACTGCGATCTACGGCAGCGAGGAGGCGTTGGGATGAGTTCGTCCGATTCCTACCTGCCCCCGGGTCTCACCCAGCCGGCCCCGATGCCCGACGGGCTCGATGCGCCGTTCTGGGAGGGAACGCGCCAACACGAGCTTCGGGTACAGCGATGCAACGACTGCGGAACCCATCAGTGGGGCCCAGAGTGGATGTGCCACAACTGCCAGGCCTTCGATCCCGAGTGGGTGGCGGTCGAGCCGACGGGTCGCATCTACTCGTGGGAGCGGCCGCATCACCCCGTGCACCCCGCGCTCGCCGAGCACGGGCCGTACATCATCGTGCTGGTCGAGCTTCCTCACGCCTCCGGCGCCCGCATGGTGGGAAACCTGCTGGGTGATCCGATGCAGGACATCGAGATCGGCGCCGAGGTCGAGGCGGTGATCGAAGACCACCCCGACGGCGACCCGCCCTACACGCTCGTGCAGTGGGTCGTGACCTGACCACCCTCCGCGCGCACGAGGGGTCAGACACGTGTCTGACCCCACATGAGACCCCACATGACTCCCCGTAGGTGAAAGCGCTGACGGGCCGACCCCTTGAGAGGCCGGCCCGTCTGTGTTCTGAGGTGTTGTGGGGAGAGCTGGATCAGCCGGTGATGGAGTCCAGGATCTCGGTGCTCGGCGCGAAGTAGAACG
>CAYUBX010000358.1:0-4369 GCA_964443165.1 uncultured Acidimicrobiales bacterium | reverse complement strand
CGGTGACCGATCACACCCAGCCCACCCTCGAGGCGATGGCCGGGGCGTTCGGCATGCCGCCAGAGGAGCTGGCGCAGCATCCACACGTGCTGATCGGCTCGGTGAGCGAGATCTGCGAGACCCTTCAGGAGCGCCGCGAGCGCTACGGCATCAGCTACGTCACCGTCGGCGGTGCGAACATGGAGGCCTTCGCCCCTGTGGTCGCCGCGTTGGCAGGGACGTGAGAGCGGACCAGGTAGAGGAGAGACGATGACCGATGCACCCACCGCCGCAGACGTCGATCTGGCCGACTTCGGGCTGTTCGACCCTGCGGTTCAGCAGTGCCCGCATGCGTACTACGCCCGCATGCAGCAAGAGGCGCCGGTGTTCGAGGCGGCCTCCCCGGGCGGCTCGCTGCACCTCATCACCCGGCACGAGGACGTGCTCGAGGTGGTGCGCGACACCGAGACCTTCTCGTCGCGGTTCGACACGAGCGGCGGTGTCAGCTCCGAGCTGGCGTCGCGGATGCGTGAGCTCTACGCAGAAGAAGGCGGATACGACCGGATCGGCACGATGCTGACGGTGGACCCGCCCGATCACACCCGGTATCGGCGGCTGGTGGCCAAGGCGTTCACGCCGAAGGTGATCAACGACCTCGAGCCGACGATTCGGGAGATCACGACGGGGCTGATCGACGACATGCTGTCGCAGGCCGCTGCGGGCGGTGCCGTGGAGTTCGTCGAGACGTTTGCCGTCCCGCTGCCGGTCACCGCCATCGCCAAGGCGCTCAACGTCCCTGATGATCGGCTGGCTGACTTCAAGCGGTGGAGCGATGCGTCGATCGCCGGCATCGGAACCAACATCACGATCGAGCAGCGACTCGACGCTGAGCGGGAGGTGATCGAGTTCCAGAAGTACTTCGCCGAACAGCTCGAGTTGCGCCGCACCGAGCCCCAGGACGACATTCTCACCAACCTGCTCAACGCCCGGATCGACCGTTCGGATCTCGAGGCCGGCGAGGCGCTCGAGGACATCAACGACGATCCGCTGACGATGCCGGAGATGCTGTCGATCATCCAGCAGCTCTTGGTGGCGGGCAACGAGACCACCACCAAGTTCCTCACCGAGATGATGCGCAACCTGTGCCAGACGCCCGAGGAGTGGGAGGCGCTGAAAGCCGATCCGGAGGGGTGCGCCAGGGGCGTGGTGGACGAGAGCCTGCGGCTGGCCACGCCGACGCAGGGGATGTTCCGGGTGGTGATGCGCGACACCGAGATCGCCGGCAAGGAGCTGAAGGCGGCGGACCGGGTGGTCGTGATGTTCGCCGCTGCCAACCGCGACCCTTCGGTGTTCGAGGACCCAGACGCCTTCTGCCCTGCTCGTGAGCAAGCCAAGGACCACCTCGCGTTCGGGAAGGGGATCCACTACTGCCTGGGCGCCGCGCTCTCACGCCTGGAGGGCAAGGTCGCCGCCGAGGAGCTGGGCCGCCGACTCGGCGACATTTCGCTCGACGACTCCAACACCTACGAGTACCACCCGAGCTTCATGCTGCGAGGCCTCAAGCGCCTCGACGTCCACGTCACTCGCCGCTGATTTCCACCACCGAGAGCGCACGAGGGGTCCGCACGAGGGGGTCCGCACGAGGGGTCAGACACCTGTCAGACGACTCTCACGCGCCGTGGCCAATGACCAGGCCTTTCGCGAACGCGCCAACTTCGACCACCTAGCGCGCGCACTAGGGGTCAGACCCGTGTCTGACCCCATCAGGCGTGCGACTACTTGGAGTGGCGGCTAGAGGCGCTCGATGAGGGTTCCGGTGCCGAGGCCGCCACCGCAGCACATCGTGACGACCCCGTAGCGGCCGCCGGTGCGCTGCAGCTCGTGGACTGCCTTGGTGGTGAGGAAGCAGCCGGTGCCGCCCAGCGGGTGCCCGAGCGAGATGGCGCCACCGTTGGGGTTCACCTTCTCCATGTCGGGCTGCAGTTCCTTTTCCCACGACAGCACGACCGAAGCGAACGCCTCGTTGATCTCGAACACGTCGATGTCGTCGACGGTGAGCCCTTCGCGCTCCAACACCTTGCGGGTCGCGGGAATCGGACCCTCCAGCATGAGCACGGGATCGCATCCGACCAGCGCTGTCTGCAGCACCCGGGCGATCGGCGTGACGCCGAGCTCGGCGGCCTTGTCGGCGCTCATCATCAGGACGGCGGAGGCGCCATCCGCGATCTGGCTCGACGAGCCGGCGGTGTGAACACCGTCCTCGCGGGCGACGGGCTTGAGCTTGCCCAGCTGCTCGAGGCTCGTCTCACGGGGAATCTCGTCGCGCGTGAACTCGGTGGTGTCGCCGGTCTTGTTGCCCTCGGCATCGAGAACCTGGGCGTCGATCGGAATCATCTGCGTCTCGAAACGACCTTCGGCGATCGCCTGCGCGGCACGTTCCTGGGACTGCAGACCGAACGCGTCCGTGTCGTCGCGGCTGATGCCGTACTTCTCCGCCATCCGCTCCGCGCCCTCGAACTGGCTCGTGAACTCGTAGTGCTCGAAGTAGCTCCGGCTTACCGGCTTGCCGAAACCGGCCTTGGCGCCCGCGACCGCATCCGACCCGATCGGAAGCGTGCTCATGGACTCCACGCCGCACGCGAGAACGACGTCCTCGACGCCCGACGCGATCAGCGAGTACCCGGTGTTGACGGCGTGCTGGCTCGAACCGCACTGTGCGTCGATCGTGGTCGCGGCGACCTCTTCGGCGCCCCCATGGCTCAGCCACGCGGTGCGCGTGATGTTCATCGCCTGGGCGCCGACCTTGTTGATGCAGCCACCGACGACCTGGTCGACGTCACTCGAAGCGATCCCGGCGCGCTTGATGACCTCCATCATCACGGGGCCGAGGATGTCGGACGGGTGGGTGCCCGCGAGGCCCCCGTCACGCTTACCGATGGGAGACCGGCCGGCCTCGACGATCACAACTTCCGTCATGAGTAGCTCCTGAGAATCGAATTCGATTTCGAGTTTAACTTGACTCCCCAAGCGCCCACCTCACGGCACGGCGAAGGAGCTCGTAGTACTGCGGCTTCTCCCACGAGCAGCGCTCCACCTGCGGGTAGTACGGCGCCACCGGCGCCATGTCCCAGTGGCCGCGGCAATGGCCCAGCGTGTTGTAGAGCACGGCACCGTGGCCGAGCGGTCGCAGGTACTGGATGAGGTGCTCGTCCGAACCCCCGGTCCAGTCCGCCTCGTTGAAGCCGGTCGCCTCACCGGTCCAGTGGGTGTGCAGCAGCGCCTGGAGCGACCCGCGGTCGTGGTACTCCATGCAGTACAACTCGTCGTCGGTGTCGAAGGGCTCGATCCCGCTCACCAGCCAGTGGTCGGGATCGGCGATCTCCACTGGATACGGCTGGATCGGCGGGTGCGCCACGAACTGGCTCCCGAGTGTCTCGGCCCACGTCGGGAAACAGCGCGGCGCTTCCACGCCATTGGGGCGGGGCAGATCCAGTGCTGCGTTGGTGCCGTGCAAGGCCACCCAGCGGCCCCCACCCTCGACCCACGTCCGGATCGCGTCCTGCGCGCCCTCGGAGGGCCGAACGTCGCACGTGTAGCTGATGAGAAACGCCGACGACGTGATCGCCTCGTGGTTCTCGTAATCAGGCGCCACCGTCACGCGTACGTGCGGGTGCTCGGCCAGGAGCCCGAGCAGCTCGGCGCGGGCGAAGTCGATGTCGTGGTACTTGCCACCGGCCACGAGGCAGGCATCGACCCTTGCCGGCGGGTCCTGGGTGTCGCTCATCAGTAGTTAACGCGCTTGGTGAAGCCACCGTCGACGGTGAGGTTCACGCCGTTGATGTGCTGCGCCGCATCCGACGCGAGGAACGCCACCGCATTCGCGACGTCCTGGGCGGACCCGAGATCACCCTGAGGGTGCGCCTTCTGGGTCGATTCGAAGAACGGCGCCATGTTGTCCTTGATCATGTTCCAGTCGCCGCCCTCGATGAAGATCGGGCCGGGCTGGACCACGTTGCAGCGGATGCCCTGGGCTCCCAGCACCTGCGCCTGGCCGAGCGTCCAGTTGGTCACGGCCGCCTTGAACGCCGAGTAGCTGCCCGATCCGCTGGCGAAGTGTTCGGCGACCGCGGTGGTGCCGATGCTGATCAGCGAACCGCCTCCGTCCGCCAGCGCTTCCTGCGCGGCCTCGACGGCTCCCACCAGGGCTCGGAGGTCGACGTTGTAGTTGTTGATCCAGTCGTCGAGCTTGCGTTGCGGCTTGGCAGAGGTGTTGTGCACGTAGATGTCGATGCCGCCGAGCTGTTCGGCCGAGTCGTTGATCCAGCCGGTGAGGCTGTCGAGATCCCCTGCGTCGACGGCCGAGCCGCAGGCCGAACCCTGCGCCGACAGC
>CAYUBX010000357.1:0-4370 GCA_964443165.1 uncultured Acidimicrobiales bacterium | reverse complement strand
CCCACAGGTGGCCCACAACGGCACGATCATCGAGTCCACGCACCCCACGGCCGGGCGGATCCGCACAACTCGACCTGCTGCGCGATTCAGTGAGACCCCGACGGCGATCGAACGTCACGCCCCCGGCAAGGGTGAACACACCGACGAGATCCTGGGCGAGCTCGGCCACGACGCCGAGGCGATCGGCCGCTTGCGCGAGGCGGGCATCGTCGGCTGATGCGTGAGCCAACCACCCGGCTGATCGACAGCACGGACGGCGTCGAGGTCGCGGCCCACGACTACGGCGGAGGTGGGCCGCACGTGTTCTTCGTACACGGCACCGGGATGGTCTCGCGGATGTGGGAGCCGGTGATGGAGCTGCTCGACGATCGAGTGCACCCCGTCGGGATCGACCTCCGAGGCCATGGAGCGTCACAGTTCCCGGCCGACGTGTCCTGCGATGACTTCCGGATGGTCGCGGACGTCTGCGCGGTGCTCGACGATTTCGAAGCGCGGGGTTCGTTCATCGTGGGGCATTCGATGGGCGGCGGGACCGCGCTCCTGTCGTCGCTGGCCCGCCCCGGCGCGCTCGCCGCTGCGTGGGTGTTCGAGCCGATCATCTTCGAGCGGCCCGTCGAACGACCGACCGACTTCGCCGAGATGACACGCAAGCGGCGGGCAGAGTTCCCGTCCCGTGCCGAGGTGGTCGAACGCTTCGCATCACGGCCACCGTTCGACGAGATGCATCCCGCGTGCCTCGCGGCGTATGTCGATCACGGCTTCACGGACCAGCCCGATGAGAGCATCCGCCTCGCATGTGACCCCGAGATCGAAGCCCGGGTGTTCGAGGACTACCTGCACGACGGCTGGGACCGGCTGCCCGACATCGCGATTCCCGTGCGCGTGGCCCGCGGGACCGACGAGTCGCTGCTGTCCTCCACCGAAGCCCCGGGCATCGCCCGCCAACTTCCCGCCGGCGAACTCGAGGACTTCGAGGGCGCGAGCCACATGGGCTGCTTCGGCGATCTCGACCGCGTGGCCCACAGCATCCGCGAGACGTTCGCCCTCGACTGAGCCCGGAATCAGAAGCGGGCGAGACCTTCCTGGCCGCAGCTGGCGACGAGACGGCCGTCCTGCCACATGCGGGAGTGGGCGAGGCCGCGGGCTCCGGTGGCGACATCGGGCCACTGCTCCACATAGACCCACTCGTCGACCCGGGCCGGCTGGTGGAACCACATCGCGTGGTCGAGGCTGACGAGCGTGGTTCCCTCCGACCCCCAGGTCTTGCCGTAGGGGACGAGAACCACGTCGACCAGACAGTCGTCGCTCATGTACGCGAGTACTGCCTCGTGGATGCCGAGGCCATCGCCGATCGGGCGAGGGCACTTGAACCAGTAGTCGATCCCACCCCGCTCCGACGGCCCCGTGGGCGCCCAGGGGGCGTGGGCAATGCGGTACTCGGTGGGTCGCGGCGACAGAGACCACTCGTCACCGAAGATCGGCCCCACCTCGGCGATGCAATCTGCGAACGACGGCAGCGACTCAGGGTCGGCGAGGCCAGACGGCATCTCCGGAGAGATCAGTCCGTTGCCCTCTTCGGGTGTGTGGAACGACGCCACCACCATGAAGATGTCTTTGCCGTTCTGGACGCCGGTCACCCGCCGCGTGCAGAACGCGCGTCCGTCGCGGATCCGCTCCACCACGTACTCCACGGGCTGCGACCCATCCCCGCCACGTAGGAAGTGGCAGTGGATCGAGTGGAGGCTTCGTTCGGCCTCGACGGTCCGACGGGCCGCCGCCACCGATTGCCCCATCTGGTGTCCGCCGTAGAGGCCGAACTCCACGTGGCCGGACGCCGGCCCGATGAAGCGGTCGTCGCCGGCGTCGCCGAGATCGAGGGTGGCCAGCAGGTCGTCGAGTGCGTCGCTCACGCCGCACAGGCTGGCAGAGAGCGCCCCGCGTTGCTCGATCAGCTGCTCAGAAGGTGAGCAGCTCCGAGGGGTCGCGGAGGTGGCTCAGCTCGTTCATGGTCAGCACCACCCGCCGTTCGTGGCGGGCGAGGATGCGGTGAATCGACGCGTGCGCCGGACGGAAGAACATGTCCGGGTCGAGCTTGAGGAAGTCGGCCATGTACCCGTTGATGACACCGCCGTGGCAGGCCACGACGACCGTCTCTGCGGGGTGAGCAGCGATGATGCCCTCGAGCGCATTGCCGATCCGGCGGCGGAAGTCGGCACTGGCCTCGGTGAACGGGTACACGTCCCACCGACGCTCGCGAGCGAAGCGTCTGCGTGCACCTTCGAGCTCGGTTTCGGTCATCACGTCGAGCGGCCGCTCGTGCGGCTTGAGGTACCCGAACATGTGAATCTCGGCGAGGCTCTCCATGATCGTGACGTCGAGCCCGTGGTGTTCGGCGACAGCCTCGCCCGTCCGGTGCGCCCGCGAGAGCCGCGACGAGTACACGGCGGCGATGTTCTCGGAGGCGAGCGCGGCGCCCGCCGCTGCCGCCTGCCGCTCCCCGAGGTCGGTCAGCGGCGGGTCGCGCCAGTCCTCGACGGCCGCATCGGGCCCCGGGAACAGCTGTTGGCCGTGGCGAACGAGGATCAGCTCGGTGCGATCGGGGTCGTTGGTGATGAAGGCGCGATCGATCGGGGTGCGGGGGGTTTCGTCGGACACCCCGGCGATGGTATGCGGCACGGCGACCGGATCCCCCTAGGATCACGGCGCTCGCTCACCTGGGAGTACGACATGGCAGCCGTGCACGACGCGATTCTCGAGCTTCGCCGCACCACCGGAGCGGTGGTGCTGGTGACCTATCGAGGCGATTGGTGACCGTATTGCTGTGGCCAGCTCGTGCGGCTGGCGAAGGACACGGAGCGAATTCACGCGGCCGGCGCAGAGGTGATGGCGATCTCGGTGAACGAGCTCGAGCGTCAGGTCGGGATGCGATCCCGCTGGCGCCTCGATGACCAACTCCTCGTGTCGGATCCAGGCGGCGAGACATATCTCCAGTCGCTGGGTCTCTTCGATCCCGAGGAACGCGGCGGGATCGCGCTTCCCGGCCTCCTCGTGATCACCCCCGATGGCTCCGAGGCGTACCGCTACCAGGGCCGGGACTTCGCGGATCGAACGACCGATGACGAGATGTACGCGGCGCTCGAGGGTCTGGGCCTGCCCGCCGTCGACACTCCGGCGGGAGCTCCCGACGGCGAAGCGCCGGAGGATCTCAGGGGCTTCTTCACCCCCGAGATGTACGGCCCGTACTTCCGAGGCAACATGTTCGCCTCGATCGCCATCGGACGACGGATCGACGGGGACTCCGACGCCAAGTCCACTGCGAAGGAACACCAGGCCATGGCCGCCGCGACGGTCGAAGCCTGGGACGAGGTCCGCAAGCGCTGACCGGTCCCGGCTGGCTCAGCCGGCGCGGACTCCAATCACGACACCATCCGCGACGGCGAAGTTGTAGCGGTTGGGGTCGTGGTCCATGGTGAGCATCTGCGGCTCACCGTCGATCTCGCTGACCCGCCACCGGTGCCCGCGCTCTTCGGCGAGGGCGCTGGCGTCAGCTTCGCTGAGCCCGATGTAATCGCTGGCGTCCGCGGGCAGGTCGTTCGCCGCGGCATCGCCGGGCTCGCTGGTGCCCGGTGCCTCGGGCTCGACCTCGGGTTCGTCCGGAACAGTCACGCTCGACAGCGTTCCCGAGGGGACGAGCCGAACCGAGCTCTGACCGTCGGCGCTGCGGAGGACACGAGCTTCACCGTCGGCGATCACGGTTGCCGTTCGGGACAGCGCGTCGAGCAGGTCGAACCAGTCACTCGTGTCGAGGCATCCGATCTCGGTGATGGCGAGCTCACCCACCTCGATGCCGTCCGGCGTGCTCGACCACTCACCGAAGAAGCGATTGCATCCTGCGTCACCGCTGATACCGCCCGGTTCGACCACGACAGTGCCCGGGACGCTGTTGGGGGCAGGTGATTCTGCTCCGTCGACGACGACCGACTCGACCTCCCAGGAGCCGACGATGTCGGGCAGCAGCGCCAAGTCGTCGCCGGGATCGGCTCCATCGGATCCACCCGGGTCCGAACCCGCAACTATCGGGTCACTGTCCCCACAGGACGCGAGCAGGAGCGCCACGGTCAACACCACCACCAGCTTCTTCACGGCAATCACCTCACGGATCGGTGTTCTTCCGATCTCTTGGACGATCGGCAGGGCGCCCGGGTTCCCTGAGGCGCTCACAGTGCGGCCAACGAATCCTCGATCGACCGAAGGAAATGGCCGACGTCATCATCGCTGGTGGCCAGGTTGAGACATCCCATGCCGTAGCCGCTGAAGTACACCTCGCGCTCCAGCAGGCGGTGCTGCAGCGCGGCCATCGTGGCGGCTTC
>CAYUBX010000356.1:658-4400 GCA_964443165.1 uncultured Acidimicrobiales bacterium | reverse complement strand
GAACGAGCGTGACGTCGACGAGGATCGCTACCGCGAGCCCGAGGCCGAACAGCTTCAGCACCGGATCCGAGCCGAGCACGAACGATCCGAAGATGGCGATCATGATCGCCGCAGCCGCCGTGATGACCCGACCGGTGTTGGCGAGCCCGTCCGCGACCGCCCGACTGTTGTCGCCGTGTCGGTCGTAGTCCTCCTTGACCCTGCTCAGGAGGAAGACCTCGTAGTCCATCGAGAGCCCGAAAAGGACGGCGAACAGGAACACGGGCACGAACGCGATGATCGGCCCGGTGCGATCGAGCCCGATCAGGCCGAGACCCCAGCCCCACTGGAACACTGCAACGATCACGCCATAGGCAGCGCCGACCGAGAGCAGGTTGAGAATCGCAGCCTTGGCCGCCACGAGAACGCCGCGGAAGAGGGCCAAGAGCAGCAGCAAGCTCGCGATGACGACGGCGCCGATCACGAGTGGAAGGCGACCGCCGAGCACCTCCGACTGGTCGATGAACGCCGCGGTGATGCCGCCGACGCGCGTGGTCGCGCCCGTCGACTCGAGGTGTGACGGCAGGATCTGCGATCGGAGACGGGTGACCAGCTCTTCGGTCGCGGCACTGTCCGGCGAACCGTCGGGCGTCACCTCGATGACCGCGGTGACGCCGGCCTGATCGAAGACGGGGGCCCGGACCGAAGCGATTCCCTCGATGTGTCGGAGTCCCTCGGCCAGGTTCTCCGCGTCCTCCGTCGTGGCGCGGGGCAGAAGATCCGTCACCAGGATCAGGGGTCCGTTGGTCCCGGGGCCGAACTCGGCGGCGACGATGTCGTAGGCCCGGCGGGTGCTCTGGGTCTCGGGACTGGCTCCCGCGTCGACGGTTCCGAGCCGCATCCACAGTGTGGGTGTCGCCAGAAGGAGGAGCGCCACAAGTCCGCCGAGGGCGTAGGGGAGGGGACGGGCCTGCACTCGATCGGCCCATCTTCGCCAGTACGTTCCGGGCGGCCGACGGCCCGTGACCTTCAGCTTGTCGATGCGGTCGCCGAGGATGGCGAGCGCTGCGGGGAGCAGCGTCACCGCGGCCACGACGGTTGCCGTGACGCCGATCGCTGCGCCCAGCGCCATGCCGGTGACGAGTTCGACGCCCACGAGGGTGAGCCCCAGCAGGGCGACGACCACGGTCAGGCCGGCGAACACGACAGCGCGACCCGCGGTCGAGAGCGCGGTGCTGATGGCGTCGTCGGTCTGCGAGCCGTTCTCGCGGGCGGCGCGGAAGCGGGTGAGGACGAACAGCGCGTAGTCGATCCCGGCGCCGAGACCCACGAGCGTGGCGAGCTGGGGCGCGTACCCCGAGATCGGCAAGACGTGACTCGTGAGTGCCACGGCGCTGACACCCGCAGTGATTCCCGCGACCGCGATGACGATGGGCAGGCCGGCGGCCACCACCGAACCGAAGGCGAGCACCAGGATGAGGAGCGCCGCGAGAAGTCCCCAGCGCTCGTTCTCGCCCGGGCCCGGTTGCAGCACCGTGTCCACGACGGCACCGCCGAGTTCGATGTGTCGGTTGGAGTTGCTGAACTCGACGGTCAGCTCGATGATTCGCTCGACGTCCGCCTGGGGGATGTCGGATGCCTCGGTCGTGAAGACGATCTGCGTGAGGCCCGTGTCGCCGTCGGCGGAGAAGCTCGCGCGGCTGTCGTCTGCCCACGGGTCGTGGACGGCCGCCACGCTGTCGAGTCGTTCGATCTCTTCGAAGAGGGGCCAGATCCCCCGGCGATAGCGCTCGCTCGTGACCGACTCGCGGTCCGTGAGGACGACGACGGCCCGTTCACCAGGGGATTCGGGGAAGCGCGCCGCCACGAGATCGGCGGCCTCGCGGCTCTCCGTGCCGTCGAAGAGAAACGTCTCCCGGTAGTCGTCGCCCGCTCGGGACGACCAGACGACGATGAGGACGAGCGCGACGAACCAGGCCGCGATCACCGACCAGCGATGGCGCGCACAGAGGCGGGCCAGGGCCGCCACGGCTCAGCGTCCCGGGGGCGGGACGAAACGCAGTGCCACGGCAAAGCGAGAGTACCGAACACCCCCGAAAACACCACAGCGCGGTCACCTCACCGCGGAGTGGGGGTTGAACTAGCGGGGCTGCAGCTCGCGGAGGCGGTGGTTGAGAAGGATTCCGTCGGGATCGACGCTGTCGCGCACCCTCCACCAGTCGTCCCAGCGCTCGTAGTCGCCCGCGAGATCATCGCCAGACAGGTAGTGCATCTTGCCCCAGTGAGGTCGCCCGCCGAAACTCCGGAAGATCTCCTCCGCGGCCCGGTAGTAGGGCTCGTCGTCCTTCTCGACCGCCTCGTGGATGGAGATCGTGACGGTGGCCCGCCCGTTGGCGGGCGAGATCCAGACGTCGTCGGCGGCCACGGTCCGGTACTCGATCGGCCACTGCGCATCGGGAAAGTCGGACGCCAGGAGGGATCGGATCGCCTCGACACACGCCGGCCCATTCTCCGCGGGCACCGAGTACTCCATCTCGGTGTGTGGGTCGACCCGAACGTTGGGCAGCACCTCGAAACTCCACCCACGTCGCTCGCCCTCGCCCCCGAGTGGGTATCTCGGCGGTTCGTCGGTCTCGTCGATCGCCTTGCAGATCGCGCGCTCCTGGCCCGGGTACCAGAAGTATTCGAAGTGGCGCGTGGCCGCGACCAGTTCGTCGATCCGTTCCATCACGGACTCGAAGGGCTCGAGCCACCCGTGTTCGTCGAGCCGGTAGGCCTCGCGGACCGAGAGCGTGACCTCCGACATCACACCGATCGCCCCGAGCGACAGGCGCGACGCCTCGAACAGCTCGGGCTCGTTGTCGGCGGAGCAGTCCACGATGGATCCGTCGACGAGCATCAGCCGCACACCTTCGACCGCGCTGGAGAAGCTGCCGAGCGAGGGTCCCGTTCCGTGCGTTCCGGTGGAGACCGCTCCGCCGATCGCCTGCTGGTCGATGTCGCCCTGGTTCTTCAACCCGAGCCCGTGCTCGAGCAGCGGCCGGCCGGCCATCTGGATCTTGGTTCCGGCTCGAAAGGTCGCCGTGCGGGCGTCGGCGTCGGAGCGCACCAATCCGGCCAGCGGTCGGGTGTCGAGGATCACGCCGTCCGTCGGTAGCAAGGGATGGTGGGAGTGCGTCGTGCCCGCGGTGCGGACCGTCGTTCCGGATGCCGATGCCGCGAGCACCTCGGCTCGAATGCCCTCTTCGGTTGCGACCGGTACGACTCTCGCGGGCTCCGCCGTGAGCTTCCCGGACCAGTTGGACCATGCGCCCATCAGCTCGCCTCCGGTGGGTGGGTGGTGCGCCAATGATGGGCGATCTCCGAGCGGTTGGTGATCCACACGCCCTCATGCCGCTGGATGTGATCGAGCACCCGCAGCAGACCGGCGAAGCGGCCCGGGTGACCGATGAGTCGGTTGTGCAGCCCGATGGAGAGCATCCGTGGCGAGCGTGCACCTTCGGCGTAGAGGACGTCGAACGAGTCGCAGATGAACGTCGACCACAGCTCTGCGGTCGGCAGGTTGGACAACAGGCGCGCGTCGTTCGTGGTGAGTGAGTACGGGACGACGAGGTGGTCGGTTCCATCGACGTCGACCCAGAACGGGAGCTCATCGGCGTAGCTGTCCGAGTCGTAGCTGAACCCGCCGTGCTCGACGAGGAGGCGGCGCGTCTTGACGGAGGGACCGTACCGGCAATACCAACCAGTCGGAGCAGCGCCTGTG
>CAYUBX010000356.1:0-647 GCA_964443165.1 uncultured Acidimicrobiales bacterium | reverse complement strand
CGGCGACGTGGCGGCGTTCCTCCGCCTCGCTGAGATCGGTGTGGTTGACCCACCGGAGGCCGTGGCTGCACACGTCGTGGCCCGCCTTCTGTATGGCGTTCGCCGCGCGTGGGTTGCGCTCCAGCGCGACCGCACAGCCGAAGATCGTGAGCGGGAGCGAGCGCTCCTCGAACTCTCGGTGGACGCGCCAGAAGCCGATCCGGCTTCCGTACTCGAACATGCCTTCGGCCGCGAGGTCGCGTCCCTCGACCGCGACGCCCGAATCGGTGAGGCGGTTCTCGGTCCGGCCATCGCCGTCCTGAACCGATGGCTCCGACCCCTCCTCGAAGTTGAGGACGAAGTTCACTGCGACTCGAGCATCGTCGGGCCAGGCCGGATCCGGTGGGTGCGCGCCGTACCCGGCGAAGTCACGCGAAGGAACCCAGCTCGACATGGGCGCAGCGTAGGCTCGCCCGATCATGTCTGCCGGAGTGTCTCCAACGCCGCTCATCACCAACATCGCCGGTCGCGAGGGCGTCTCTCTCGATGGGGTGTGGCGATTCGTTCTCGATCCCTACCAGTCGGGCTACATCGACATCTTCGGCCGGCCGAACCGTCACGGCTGGCACCGCGATGCGACCCCCCAGTCGAGCCGAGATCGCGTCGAG
>CAYUBX010000355.1:0-4419 GCA_964443165.1 uncultured Acidimicrobiales bacterium | reverse complement strand
GCTCGCGCGCTGGCTTCGCCGATTCCCCGGCTCGCGCCGGTGACGACGGCGGTCTTCCCCGTGAGATCAACGTTCGCAACCATGGCGGCAAGCTAGCCGAGCAGGTCCTCCGGGAACGCGTCGTTGACGCTTCCTTCCCATCGGGGATCGCGCTTTTCGAGGAAGCTCGCCACGCCCTCCAGCGAGTCAGGCTGCTGGGAGATGTAGCGAAAGAGGGGCACTTCGCGACGCAGCATCTCTGGGACCGAGTCGGTGATCCCGCTCCACAGCAGTCGCTTCGTCGTCGCTGTCGACAGTGGCGCCGCGTTGGTTGCGATGTCGCGGGCGGTCGCCATGGCCACGTCGAGGACCCTGCCGGCCTCGACAGATGACGAGACGAGGCCGATGTCGGCGGCCTCGGCCCCCGTGATGATCTTGCCGGTCAGGAGCAACTCCGCGGCTCGAGACATGCCCACGACGCGAGGCAGCACCGCGTGTGAGGCGAGCTCTGGCAGCTGGCCGCGCCGCACGAACACGAAGCCGATCTTGGCGTCATCGGCGGCGTATCGGATGTCGGCGGTCAGCGGGAAGGTGGCGCCCACCCCGACGGCGGCACCGTTGATCGCTGCGATCACCGGCTTCCGGATGTCCCAGGGAAACACCTCGCGCACGGCTTCCTCCGCGCTTTGGTTGCGATTCGCCTGGAAGGTGTCGTCCCCGCCGGAGAGGTCCGCTCCGGCGCAGAACGCCCGGCCTGCGCCGGTGATGACGACAACCCGCGCCTCGTCCGCTGCGTCTGCCCTTGCCAAAGCGACAGAGAGGTCTCGGGCCATCCGACCGTTCCACGCGTTCATGCGCTCGGGCCGGTTGAGGGTGATCAGCGCCACGCCGTCGTCGAGCGACACCTCGACCGCCTCGTAGTCGTCCCCGAGTATCCCGGCATCGGCCATCTCACACTCCTATCGCTCGAGAGTTGAGTAACTTCGGTGCCTGACACCGATGTTGCTCAACTGGTCACTAGCACGGATCGGTGCGGCACGCGAGGCTGGTCCGATGAAGGGGACGGACACGGGGAACGCCGGGCTCGAGAAAGGGGCCCTGACCGGGATGCGCGTCATCGACATGACGATCGCGGTGCAGGGACCGCACGCAGGGGCCTTTCTCGCCGACATGGGTGCCGACGTGATCCACGTCGAGCCACCGGGCGGCGAACTCAATCGGTATGCGAGAACGCCGGGGTACCTCCATCCGATGGACGTGATGGGCACCCAGTACGCCGCGATGAATCGTGGAAAGCGGGGTCTCGCGATCGACGCGGCGACCCCCCTCGGACGCGATGTGATGCACCGACTGGTCGAGACCGCTGACGTTTTCCTGACCAACTACCGCCGACCGGCACTCGTCGGACTCGGTCTGGACTATCCGACCCTCAGCGGGCTCAACGACCAGCTGATCTACGCCAGGGTGTCCGGTTTCGGCCCCGAAGGCCCCGATGCCGACAAAGCCATGCTCGACGGGGCCGCTCAGGCCCGCGGTGGGCTGTCGGCGATCTCCGGCCCGCCGGATGGACCGCCGAATCCCCCAGGCGCAGCGGTCGCCGATCTCGCCGGATCCATGCAGCTCGCTCTCGGCGTGGTGACCGCGCTCTTCGCCCGAAGCCGTACCGGACGCGGCCAGGAGGTCAACACCTCCTCGCTCGGCGCCATGATGTGGATCCAGGCCTGGGAGATCGCCAATGCGACGATGGCGACCGAGCCGGCACGACGGGCTGGGCAGCATCACCCGATGCTCCCGTGCCCCTACGGCGTGTACGAGACCTCCGACGGCGGGTCGTACCTCATGGCCGTTGCCCTGGCTGACGAGGCGTGGGACGCGTTCTGGACCTTCGTCGATCGACCCGAGGTCGTGTTGGACGAGAAGTGGAACACCGCGGCGAAGCGCATCGGCGCCCGAGGTTCCGCCGAGGGAATCGACGAGATCCGCGACCACATGCGAGCGGCCTTCGCGTCGCACACGACGGACGAGTGGGAGGCCTTCTTCGCCGAGCAGCCGACGATCATCTACGAGCGGGTCCGCGACTACCAGGAGGTGATCGCTGACCCGATGGTCGAGGCGAACGGCTACCTCAGCACCATCCAGGTCCCCAAGTTCGGCCCGGCCCAGGTGGTCTCCAACGTGGTCCAGCTCGCCGACACGCCAGGGATCGGTGTGCAGGGCCCTCCCCCGCTCCTCGGCGAGCACACCGAGGAGATCATGACCGAACTCGGTTTCGGCGACGCCGACGTCAGCGATGTCGTGGCGTCACGCAACGCTGCCGTCGCGCAGCTCATCGCCCAGGTCGTCGACGACTGAGGCGGCTCCGGATGTCCGCGCCACGGCGAGGATGCGACAGGTGGCCTCGGTGAGGTCCGCAGCGTTCATCGTGTAGAAGTGGAACTGCGTCATCCCGTGCTCCGCGAGATGACGGCACTGCTCCGCCGCGACCGTCGCCGCGATCAGACGCTGGACCTCAGGCGCAGCATCGAGACCTCCGAAGAGCTCTGGCATCCACTTTGGGATGACCGCACCACACGCAGCGGCGAACCGACTCACTTTTTCGAAGTCGCCCACCGGCATGATCCCCGGCACGATCGGAACGCTGATACGAGTGGTGCGGCACCTCTCGTGGAAGCGGAGGAATGCTTCGTTGTCAAAGAAGAACTGCGTGAGGACACGATCGGCGCCTGCATCGACCTTCCGACGGAGACTCTCGATGTCGGCATGAGCCGATGTTGCTCGCGGGTGCGTCTCGGGATAGCCGGCCACGCTGATGTCCCACGAGGCCCCGTCGTCGCGGGATCGAATCGCCGACACCAGCGCAGCGGCGTCGGCGAGTCCGCCCGGCGGGACGAGCGGGCGGCCGTCACCGGGATCATCGCCGCGAAGCGCGACGAGGCGCCGCACACCGATGGCCCGGTAGTGGTCGAGGACGCCGTGGATCTCCGCTTCGGTGGCACCGACGCACGTGATGTGACCGGCGATATCGGGAACGACCGGAGCGAGCGACCGGAGCGCGACAAGCGTGCGGTCCTGCGTGGAGCCGCCTGCACCGTAGGTGACGCTGACAAACTCGGGCTCGAGGGTTTCGAGGCGGTTGGCGACGTCATGAAGTTTCCTCTGGCCCACGTTGGTCGCCGGCGGGAAGAACTCGAAACTCACCCGCACCTCTGCTCTCAGAGGTCGGGCAGGCCAGGGTCGCCGATCCAGGCGCTCCGCCATCTCTCGGTGTAGCGGACCGTTGCCCGTCGTCCAGCCGTTCACGAGGCCGCCTCCCACATCTGGCCGCCCTGGCCCACCACCGGACGAACCGCTCTCCACAGCGTCACCGTGAGTTCCTCACCGGCGGCGACATCTGCGGGGCGAAAGTGCTGAACGAGATCGATGCTGAGCCCCGCATCGGCGCACCATCGCTCCATCTCGTCCTCGGACACGCCGAGGCGTCGGTGCGCGTGTGACGCCTGCAGTTGGACCACGTTGTGCGGGGCGAAGTCGACGGCCAGCAGGGTGCCGCCCGGGCGGAGGGCCACCGCAGCCTCTGCGATCGCCACCGCCGGTTCGTCGAGGAAGTGGAGGACGTGGTGCAGCACCGCGACGTCGTTGGAGCCCGGATCGACGTCGAGGCTGGTGATGCTTCCGTGACGAACCCGCAGGTGTGTGTGGCCACCCGACTCCACCTTGCTCCGCGCGAGGTGAAGCATCTCCTTGCTGAGGTCGATCCCCGTTCCGACGGCCACCCGATCCGCGAAGAGTTCCAGGACCCGGCCCGTGCCGGTGCCGAGGTCGAGCAGCCGAAGGTCAGGTGCGTCGGGACATGCCGCCAAGAGCGCCTGCTCGACGAGGTCGTCGGCGACGTGCCTGGCCCGCATCTCGTCCCACTCGTCGGCGATCCGTTCGAAGTACTCGTTTGCCGTCTCCTCGCGCGACCGCCGGATGGCTTCCAGGCGGCGCCCATCACGCCGAATGACGGGATCACGGCTGTCGACCAGGCCGTTGAGATCGTGTGCCAGAGCGACGATGGGCGCGTCCGAGAGCCGGTAGAAGGCGTTCGTGCCCTGCGGAAGACGCACCGCGAGACCGGCGTCGACGAGGATCTTGAGGTGGCGGCTCACCCGTGGCTGGCTCTGCTCCAGGACCATGCACACCTCAGAGACGGTGAGCTCGTGCCGGCGAAGAACCGTGAGGATCCGGAGGCGGCTCGGATCGGCAACCGCTTTGGCCGCGGCGACGGCGTCGGAAAAGCTCGGCACAGATCCTCCTTCGGTCCCGCAGACCATAGCATAAGGATATCTTGATGTTGTGATGGTACTTGAGGAGCGGGCCTCCCACGGCTGTGGCTAGGGTGCCCGGGTCATGTTTCGCATCACCGGCACCGACGGCGAACACGCAGTGCTCCACGATCTC
>CAYUBX010000354.1:0-4426 GCA_964443165.1 uncultured Acidimicrobiales bacterium | reverse complement strand
CGTCCGGGACAGATTCCGGTACGAATTGAATGCTGCGATGTTCTGATTGATACGCGTCACGTTTTTGATTTCCTCCGTGTCGGGGCGATTGCCAACATCCGTGTCGGCTTCGCTCCGATCGGCGGATCACGCGGCAATCCTGAGACAAACTTCGCAAAAGTCCTTCAGCGGTCCCGAGCACGGTCGACCACACCTGTTCCGAACCCCAGAAGTGAACGACATCTCACCATCGCTCGAGATCCACGATCGAGGGAGATTGTCATCTCTTGATGACTCTTCAGTTCTGTTCTCACGAGTCGATGGAGGAGAGACAAGCGCTCTCCCTTCGACCCCCAGGTGATCACGGCATGGTTCAGACGGCCACGATCGGATCGTCCCTCCTTGATCCCCGAGTACTTGCAGATCTCCCGACCCTGCCCACGGTGGGCCTCGAAATTCTCCGCCTCAGCTGCAACCCAGAGGCCACCATCGAGGACCTCAGCACGGCCATCCAGCGAGACCCCGCCCTCAGCGTGCGAGTGATCAGCATGGCCAACTCGCCCGCATATATGAGGCGCGAGCCGGTCGCATCCATCAACGATGCGGCGATACTGCTCGGTCGGCAGGCGATCTCGATCGTCGCGCTGAGCTTTTCGTTCGCGCGGGGTCTCCAGCGCACCGGCTCCCCCGCCGGCCTCGATCTCGACCAGTTCTGGCGTCGCAGCCTCACCACGGCTGCCATCGCCCGCCACATCGCTCGGACGACCAACAAGGCCAAGGCAGAAGAGGCCTTCCTCGCCGGCCTCCTCGCCAACCTCGGCAAACTCGTTCTCGCCCAGAAGGTCGCCGAGCGCTACCGACCGATCGTTGCGTCGAGTGGTGGCTGGCCCGACCTCGAGACCGAAGAGCAGCAGCTCGGCTGGAGCAGCCTCGATG
This sequence comes from uncultured Acidimicrobiales bacterium, assembly GCA_964443165.1. Taxonomy (GTDB): domain Bacteria; phylum Actinomycetota; class Acidimicrobiia; order Acidimicrobiales; family Poriferisodalaceae; genus JAYPWI01. The sequence goes on along the minus strand of CAYUBX010000354.1, from coordinate 3,511 downwards.
TCGCGCTGGCCGTTCTGCGCGAATGGAACATGGCCGAGAGCATCGTGTCTGCCATCGAGTGCGGCGTCGACCCGACCCGAATCGACGGCGAAGCACCCGAGATCGCTTTGGTGATCGGCCTCGCCGTCGCCGCCGACGCTTCGATCAGCGAGATCGAAGACACAGCTGCTCACCAGCTCGTCGAGGCACGCTTCCGCGACATGTTCGGGCAGGACGATAGCGTCCTCTTCGGACTCGACGACGCCCTCGCGGAGGCCAGCGAGATGATGAACATCCCGCTCCCTGACAGCATCTGCGGCGATGACCTCCTCGCCCAGGCACGCGAACGCATGCTCGCCGCGGCACTCGCGGTTACCAGCGAGAACACCAACCAGGCTCGGCGCATCGAGTCGCTCCAGAGCGAGAACAACGATCTCGCCGAACTCGCTACGACAGATGGGCTTACCGGGCTCCTGAATCGGCGCGCATTCGACGATGCACTTGTCCACGAGGCGGGCCGCCGCAACCGCGGGCACATCGTTGGGGCCCTCGGCATCGTGATGCTCGACATCGACCACTTCAAGAGCCTCAACGACACCTACGGCCACCACTTTGGGGACGAGGTCCTCCACCAGGTGGCCCAGAACATGAACTCGGTCGTTCGCTCCGAGGAGACCCTGTACCGCTACGGCGGCGAGGAGTTCGTTCTGCTCGCACCCTCTTGCAACGCCACGGGCCTACGCGTCGTGGGCGAACGACTCCGCGTCACCGTCGAGAGCCTGCAGATCCACTGCGGCGGCGAACTCGTTCCGGTCACAATCAGTGTCGGCGCGGCCTGCGCCACGGATGTCGTCGACGAGAAAGACGGCAAGGTGCTCATCCAGAAGGCCGACTCCCTGCTGTATCGAGCCAAGAAACAGGGACGCAACCGCGTCGAGGTGAGCAGCGAACAACAGCTCTGAGTTCTGGTGCACCCTGGCCGACACGTGCTCACACGCGTGTCATGACCGCCGATAGGAAGGGGTGCACAGTCCCACTCTCTGGATCTCGCGATGAGCGAACCGGCCCCGGCCGACCTCGGCGCGCTCCTCGACCATCTGGTCGATGACTCCGTCGCCACCGACAGCGCACTGACTCTCGCCCGGTTCGCCAACGCGGAGCTCGCCGGTGCCGATCTATCCGGCCACGACCTCGCGGGACTCGACCTGACGGGCGCCGACCTCAGCGGAGCCAAGTTCAACAACGCCGACCTCACCGGCACGATTCTCCACGGTGCCCGTCTCAACGGCGCGACCTTCCTCGGAGCCGTGCTGGTCGACGCCGACCTCACCAACGCGGAAGCGCACAACATCACCGCTCCGGGAGTCGATGCGTCTGGCGCGTCGTTCGCGGGCGCTGACCTCACCGGCAGCAGCCTGACCAAGGCGACCCTGACGAGGGCCGATCTACGCGGCACACGCCTCGTCGACTGCCGTCTCCGCGACGCCGATCTCACCGACGTTGACGCCTATCGCGTCGACCTCACGTCCGCCGATCTCGAGGGCGCCACCGTTCAGAGGGCATCCTTCCGCGATTCCGACATGAGTCGAGCACACGTGCGCGGGTTGGTTGGCTTCGCCACAGCGGACTGGATCGGAACGACGCTCCGCGACATCGACTTCACCGGCGCCTACCTCATTCGACGCCACATGATGGACCAGAACTACCTCCACGAGTTCGGCTCGCAGAGCAGCCGCCACCGCCTCATCTATCTCGCGTGGAAGCTCACCTCGGACTGCGGCCGCTCCTTCGCTCGGTGGGCCACCCTGACGTTCGGCCTCGCGGTCGTGTACGCCGTCGCGTACCTAGCCGTCGACATCGACTACGGCGACTATCCCACGAGCTTGTCCCCGCTGTACTACAGCCTCGTCACCATGACCACCCTCGGGTACGGCGACGTGCTCCCCGCCTCGGGGCCGGCACAGATCGTCGCCCTTGCCCAAGTCGTGACCGGATACTTCATGCTCGGCGGCCTGCTCGGAATCTTCGCCAACAAGATGAGCAGGCGGGCGGACTGAGGCGACCATGGGACTTCTCCGACGCCGCGACCGCGAAAGCGCCCTTCCTCTCGAGGAGGTGCTCCAGGGTGCACGGCTGCCCACCTTTCCGCAGGTGGCGACCGCGGCCCTCGAACGGCTCGGGGATCCCGAGGTCGACATGCGCGAGGTCGGCGATCTGCTCGTCACAGACCCGGCGATCAGCGCGCGGCTTCTCTCGCTGGTCAACAGCGCGGCGAGTGGTGTCCGCCGGACCGTGGACAATGTGCACCAGGCGGCTGTTCTGATCGGAACATCACAGCTCGAAAGCACCCTGATCGCCGTCGGCGTCCAGCAAGCCATGCCCGACACCAGTGTGGCGGGCCAGAACTCGCGTGCATTCTGGACCGCGGCGGCCCGGCGCGCCAGCATTGCGACTGCGTTTGCAGAACGGGTCGTTCCCTCCACGAGGTCGGAGACCTTCACTGCGGCACTTCTCCAGGACATGGCAGTGCCACTACTGGCGGCGAGCCGCTCCGACTACGACCGGCTCATCGATCAGTGGCGTTCCGGCGCAGCGGACCTCGCCAGCCTCGAAGAAGACGCATTCGGATCCGACCACGCTCGCGTCGCCGGCCAGATGTGCGAGGCCTGGAACTTTCCCGTCAACCTCCGACTGGCGATCGAATCGCACCACGACGATCCACAGACATCGCAGGGCATCCCCTTCGTCCAGCTCGTGTCAGTCCTGCGGGATGTGGAGGAAGACAGCGACCGGGTCCGGTTGATCGAACTGGCCCACACCACGCTCGAGCTCGCCCCGGAAGACACAGACGCCCTGATCGTGGCCGCGGAGCACGACGCCGCAGCAATCGCTGCTCTACTCGGCTGACCACCCACCCCCGGGTGTGCAGCAGACCTCCCACATCTCCGCGAGCTCTTCACGGAGCGCATTGAGACGCTGACCGAACAACTCGGCGGTTCAGTCGATCGCGCTTTGGAGTAGATGTTCCATGACCGGACGAAAGGTCAGCTGAGGCGCGCACTCAATTCGAAAGCTCGGGCCCACGATTCTTCGAGAGGGGCCGAGTCCTCTCCCGTCTGCCGGAGAAACCCGTCCATCTGGGGCCGCAAGTCCATCGCAGCGTCGGCGAGCAGGTTGGTTCCCCGCTGATACGCGCCGATCTCGACGAGGTCGCGCACTTCTTCGAAGGCGGCCAGCGCAGCGCGAAGACGCGTCGTGCAGGTGACCTGCTCGGGGGTCAGCAGCTTGGGTGCAAGACGGCTGAGCGAAGCCAGGGGATCGATGGCGGGGAAGATCCCAGCGTGAACCCGGCGGCGATCGAGCACCACGTGGCCGTCCAGGATCGCCCGCACCGCATCGGCGAGCGGTTCGTTCTGGTCGTCTCCCTCCACGAGCATCGTGAAGATACCCGTGACTGACCCGTTGCGACGGGGGCCCGCCCGCTCCAGAAAGGAGGGCAGCAAGGCGAAGACAGACGGCGTGTACCCGCGGG
>CAYUBX010000353.1:0-4430 GCA_964443165.1 uncultured Acidimicrobiales bacterium | reverse complement strand
CCTTCGGTCGTCACGACCTCGAGCAGCACGACCACCACGTCCGTGCCCGTCAATTCGACCAACTACATCTACACGACGACCACGAGCACCACGACGACCACCACGGAGTTCCCCGGGTTGTGGGATCCCGGCGACGTCGGAACCTCGTGGAGCGACACGGTCGAGGGGCTGCTCACCTTCCGGGGTTCGCCCACGCGCACCTATTACGGAGAGGGGCCCGTTCCCGCGGCGCCGACCGTCGCCTGGCGCTTCCCCCGCCAGGGCGGCATGTGTTCACTTTCGACGACCGGCGGCGAGACGACGACCTGGTGCGGTACCGGGTGGACCGGCCAGCCGGCGGTGTGGGAGGGAGGGGGTGAGGTCTGGCTCGCGTTCGGCGCGTATGACCGTGCCGTTCACGTCCTCGATGGGCTCACCGGGGAGCGGCGCCGAGACGACTTCGTCACGGGTGACATCATCAAGGGCTCCGTCACCGTGGACCCGGACGGTTTCCCGCTCATCTACATCGGGTCGCGCGACGGGTTCCTGCGTGCCTTGGCTCTCGACCGAGAAACCGAACTCGAAGAGGTGTGGCGCCTGTCCGGCGGAGCCGTCTCTCCCACCAAGTGGAACGACGACTGGGACGGTGCACCCCTGCTTCTGGACGGCCTCCTCCTCGAAGGCGGCGAGAACAGCCAGTTCCACGTGCTGCAGATGAAGCGCTCGTTCGGGCCGGACGGTCTCGTGCAGGTGGATCCTGTCATGGTGTTCAACACCCCGGGCTGGGACGACGAGCTGATCCGAGCCGTCGGGAACAACGTGTCCATCGAGGGATCCGTCGCCGTGTCCGGCGACACCGTGTACTTCGCCAACTCGGGCGGGCTCGTGCAGGGCTGGGATCTCGCGCCACTCGCCGACGGCGAAGAACCGGTGCAGACCTTTCGCTTCTGGATGGGTGACGACGTCGATGCGTCCGTGGTGATCGACGAGACCGGTGCGCTGTACGTGGCCGCCGAGTACGAGCGGGGACTCGATCGAGCGCGCGAGGTGGGACAGATCGTCAAGCTCGACCCCTCACGGCCGGATAATCCGCTCGTGTGGTCGGTGGATGACTCGGAGCGTCGACCCGGTGGCGTCTGGGCCACGCCCGCGCTGCACCGCGATGTCCTCTACGTCCCGACGGACGGCGGGCGGCTCATGGCGATCGACCGAGACTCCGGTGAGATTCGCTGGACCAAGCGACTCCCGGGACCGCTGTGGGCATCGCCCGTCGTGGTCGACGACGTGCTCATCCAGGGTGACTGCGGTGGAGCCCTCCGGGGCTTCGACGTGTCAGACACGACGGCGGAACCCGAGCAGATCTGGCGGGTCGAACTCGGGGGCTGCATCGAGTCGACCCCTGCGGTGTGGCGCGGCTGGATCTACATCGGAACCCGGGCCGGCGCGCTCTATGGCATCACCGACATTGGAGACAGCTGATGCTTCTGGGTACCCTGGTTCGCTGCCCCTTCGCCTGATCGATCGAGTCGTCATGAGCAACGTCTGCCAAGTCACGGGACGCCGCCCCACCACCGGCTTCACCGTGTCGCACAGCCATCGCCGCAACAAGCGCTGGTTCAAGCCGAACATCCAGAAGAAGCGTTTCTACGTCCCGAGCGAGAAGCGGTGGGTGACCCTCACCGTGAGCGCGAAGGGCATCAAGACGATCAACAAGCGGGGCATCGAGTCGGTACTGGCCGATCTCCGCCGGGCTGGGGAGAAGGTCTGATGGCCAAGAGCGACAAGCGTCCGGTGATCAAGCTGAAGTCCACCGCGGGCACCGGCTACACCTACAGCACGCGCAAGAACAAGACGAACACCCGGGAGCGGATCGAGCTCCGCAAGTACGACCCGGTGGTTCGCCAGCACGTCATCTTCAAAGAAGAACGCTGATTCAGGGTCCGGGCTGACGACGGGTCCTTTCCCAACGAGCTCGAGTCGCACCTGCGATACGCCAACTGACCTCACAACGGCTCGGGCTGGAGCCGACAGGGACCCATGCCTCCAGCTCGTCCCCGCCGTCTCGTGGCGGTCGTCGCCCTTCTCTTCACGGGCGCCACTCTCGCCGTGGCCGGTACTGCGCACGGCGACGAGGAGACGTGCGATCCGCTCTTCTCGGCTCGCAAGTTCAACAGCGCTCCGCTCGCGGTCGACGACGACGCGTGGGTCGAGCCGGGTGCCCGGGTGCCGATCGACGTGTTGGCCAACGACTCGGACTTCGACGGTGACGAGCTGGTCATCGATTCGGCCTCTGTCCCCAGCGCTGGTTCCGTATCGATCGAAGCCGGCGTCATCGTGTACGTCGCGGATCAGGACGAAGGCCCCGCCAACTTCACCTATCGAGTGACCGATCTGACATGTGGCGTGGACGTCGCGACCGTTCGGGTGGTCGTCGCCTCCGAGGATGAACCAGAGGACATGGCCGAGCCGACGCCACCTGTCACCTCGGTGCCCGACTTCGCGGGATGATCCGCCGCCTCTGCATCGGCGCAGCCTGTCTGCTGTTCGCGAGCGGGTGCTCGGTCCTCCCGGCCGCGGAGGCTCAACACCCCGAGGAGGAGGTGCCCGACGCGGTCGAGGCGTGGAGCCCTCCCGCCGAGGGAGTTCACAGCTCCTACATCGCGACGTCCAAGACGCCGGTCCTCCAGATCCTCGACACTCCCCTGGGTGAGGTGGTCGAACAGCTCGGCGACGAGACGACGCATCCCGTCGTGGCGCTGACCGGTCCGCCCGGCAGCAGCGGTCATGTCGAGGTGCTGATCCCCGGCCGACCCAACGGACGAACCGGGTGGGTCGCCGTCGACGACGTCGCGATCACCTGGACCAACTATCGAGTTCGCATCGAGCTCTCCGAGCGACACGTCACCCTCTACGACGGCGAGGAGGTCGTGTTCGAGGCCACCGCAGCGATCGGGACACTGGAGAACCCCACGCCGATAGGACGGACCTTCGTCACCGAGACCCTCGTCAACCCCGACGCGGGGGGACTGTACGGGCCGTACGCGTTGGGGTTGGCGCTGTGGTCAGAGACACTCACGGAGTACGCGGGTGGAGACGGCCAGGTCGCCATTCACGGAACCAATCGTCCCGATCTGCTCGGTGGCGAGATCAGCCACGGGTGCATCCGCGTGCACAACGATGTGATCCGCGAGTTGGCGGGCCGGCTGCCGCTCGGCACACCGGTCGACATCGCCGGCTGATCAGATCTCGAGTGGTTCGAGCTCGCCCCCGAGACGGAGGCCGAGCTCGCGAACTCGATCGAGCGTGCGGTCGTCTCGCTCCCAGGTTCCAACGACGGTGCCGCCGCTTCCGGCATAGTTGGCCCACCCCCCCGCCATCGACGTCACCGTCTCGCCCAGCTCGAGGTGGTGGGGCTGATGATCCTGCACCGCGCGCCGGGCCTCGAATCCCCGCGTGAAAAACGCGCCGAGCTCCGCCGGCCCGAGGTTGCTCGGACCCTGGAGCCGGTCCGCGAGAGCGGGGATCAACTCCGGGTCGACCGGCGCACCGAACCACTGCTGAAGCGCCCGGAGCATCGCGGTCTCCCACCGGCCGGACCCTACCCAGCGCCTTCCGCCCGTGGGTCACGCGGGGTCGTCGGCGGAGCACCCCACCTCTAGCGTGGCCGGCGATGCGAATCTCGTCGCTCCAAGCCAGGCGTCTCGCCATCCACGCACAGGGCCTCGACGGACCACTGCGCACCACGACTCCCACGAGGGCTCACCTCAAACGGGCCCTCGACCACCTGGGGGTTCTCCAGATCGACGCAGTGAACGCGATCGCCCGATCCCACATCCTCGTCCTGCGCACCCGGCTCGGCGGGGAGCACGACCACGTCCGTGATCTCCTCGAACGCTCCGCATACCGGCACCGCGACATGGCGGAGTACTGGTGTCACGAGGCGTCCTTCGTTCCCGTCGACGAGTGGCCGTTGTTCCGGTGGCGGATGGAGCGCGCCAGGCGGGGCGAGCTGTACAAGAGCCTCGCCCGCTTCGGCGAAGAACGACGCGACCTCCTCGACGCGGTTCTCGCCCACATCGAGGCCGAAGGCAGCGTCACGGCGGGCGATCTCGAACCGGGAGGGCGAAAGGGCCCATGGTGGGGCTGGAGCGACAGCAAGATCGCCCTCGAATACCTGTTCTGGGTGGGCGACGTAACGGTGAGTCGCCGGCAGAACTTCACCCGCTACTACGACCTTCCCGAGCGAGTCCTTCCGGATCAGCTCGCCCGGCCCGTCCCGGAGGAGAGCGAGGCCCATCGCACGCTCCTCCTCATGGCCGCGCGCCACCTGGGGGTCGGTGCTGCGGATGACCTCGTCGACTATCACCGGCTCCCCAAGCGCGACGGCAAGGCGCGTCTCGCCGAGCTGGTGGAGAACGGCGATCTCGACGAGGTGCAGGTGGACGGCTGGG
>CAYUBX010000352.1:3955-4431 GCA_964443165.1 uncultured Acidimicrobiales bacterium | reverse complement strand
GCAGCTGTACCCGAGGTCCTCGGCGCCCCGCGCCAGGCCCTTCCACTCCGATGCCGACTCCGTCGAGAAGGCCTGAACGCCGAACCGGAACGGCCGGGTCACGACGGATCCTCGATGATCGTCACCTGACCGGTGTCGCCGTTGACCTCGATCAGAGCCCCGTGCAGGATCGTGTTGGTCGCTCCTTCGACAGACACCACGCAGGGAAGCCCGAGCTCGCGACTCACGATGACGGCGTGGCTGATCTGGCCGCCCACGTTCACCACCACACCACCGGCGGTCATGAAGAGCGGCGTCCAGCCTGGGTCAGTGTTGGGGGCGACCATGATGTCGCCCGGTTCGAGGGCCAGAGGGTCCGACGGATCGAGGATCACCTTGGCGACACCGCGCACGATTCCGGGACATCCGGCCACACCGGTCAGCGTGTCGCCAGCGCTCGCCTTGTCGCCGGCGGCCTGATCGAGTCGGTCCCACTC
>CAYUBX010000352.1:0-3945 GCA_964443165.1 uncultured Acidimicrobiales bacterium | reverse complement strand
GGGAGCGGCGGAACGTTGCCGTCGGCGATGATGAAGGGCGGATCGAGCGAGGCGAGCTCCTCCCAGTCGGTGTTGCGCTGGGCGAGCGTCGACCGAAACGACCCCGGGTCGGCGACGAACGCGTCCAACTCGTCGGCGACGAGCATGAAGATGTGAAACGCGTCGTCCAAGTTGCCCGCCTCCGCGTGGCGGCGACCCAGCTCGCGGAAACACATCCGCCCCTCGTGCACCGTCTTGATGATCGATGTCTTCGTGCGCTCCCGGTACACCATGAAGAGCGACGCGACAAGGGCACCCTCGAACATGCCGATGAGTTCCTCGTTGCCGATCTCCGCGAGCTGGCCCCGGACCTGATCGATCAGCGCCTCACGCTCCCCGACCAGCTTCTCGGCACGAAGGTGGGGTGATTCGCTGTCGTCCTGGTGGCGGACCCGGTCGAGCATCGCGATGAACATCGTGGGGTCGGTCTCCCACGTCTCGGCGCTGATCTCCCACTCGTTGGGGCCACGCGACCCGAACTCGTGGATGAAGGCGACGCCGTCCTCCCACAGCCCGTTGGCGTCGTCGCTGTCGCTGGCCCGCAGGGCCGCGATCACCCCGTCGGTCCCCGCGTCGAAGATGGCCGTGAGCTCGTCCGACGCCCTGATCTTGCGTGACATCTCCCACAGCGCGTGGCTCGGCGCAGCGGAATCGACGTCGCCGAGACCGGCAACCAGCTTCATGGGAATCGTCGGGTCGCCGGTGGCTTCGCCGATCGCGCCGAGGATGCCGGGCGCGACGCCCGACGAACTCGACGACATGTAGTGCTGGTTGAAGCCCCAGACCAGATCGGGAAGCGTCGAGCGGGCGCGTTCCACCAGCTCGGCGTCCGACAGCGACCCGAGGTCGGGACGGTTGTTGCGCACCTCATCGACGTGGGCTCGGTCATCCATGAGCTCCGGCCACTCAGTGCGGGTCATGATCCAGCCGAGATGCTCCTCGATCTTGGGCGCGAGGTGCGGCTTGTCGTCGTCGGGATGCTCGACGTAGGGCGGAACATCGGGATGATCGCCGAAGAACGCCGTGTCGAGCATCTCGATCGTCACCGCGGGATTGCGAACACCTTGCATGCGGATGTTGGCCAGGTTGATGTAGAAGTGCGCTCCGAAGAAGCCGAACACCTCGGGCAGGACCGGGTCGTACTCCTCCATCTCGTACAGGCCCGCCCGCACCGAACCCTCGGCCGCGCCGTGGATGATCCCCAGGTCCCACGTGAACTTCTGACACAACGGACTCACTGGTGACGGCATCACCTCGCCGGCGTTGGCCCGCGTGTAATGGGGCCAACGGGGGCTCGGGTCGTAGTCGGTGAACCAGCGATCCTGCATCGATTTCTCCCCTCGTTCCCCTGCGACGCCACGGTGCAGGGGCGGCTCCCAGAAACTAACCGCTCGATAGGTCGCGGGCCGAACCCCTGCCAGCGTCCGCCCTCACCACGCCACAGGAAGCGTGCGACGGCCCCACAACAGGAACGTCGGGATGCGGGTCGTGGGGCCGTCCAGTCGCAGCGTCGGCACTCGGGCAGCGAGCCGTTCGACCGCGATGCGCGCCTCCAGGCGGCTCAGGTGAGCGCCCGGGCAGAAGTGGTGGCCGAGCCCGAACGCCAGGTGGTTCTTCCTGAGCTCGTCGAGGTCGCGATCGAGGCGGAAGCTGTCGGGATCGTCGAACACAGCGGGGTCACGGTTGGCCGCGCCGAACGTCGCCATCGCCTTGGTCCTCTCGGGGATCACCTCACCATGCAGCTCCACCTCCCGGGTGTTGGTGCGGAAAAGTCCCAGCACGGGAGCGTCGAGCCGCAGACTCTCCTCGACGGCGACGGTGTGCAGATCAGGCCGTTCGACGAGGGTCTCCCACAGGTCGCGCTGATCCAGAACTCGCCAGAAGAGATTGGTGATGAGCGAGGTCGTGGTCTCGTTGCCGCCCACCAACAGCTGCTGGAGGATCGTGAGCAACTCGTCATCGACGAGCCGCCGACCGTCGGCCGACGCCACGAGCAGGCCGGAGATCACGTCGTCCGGCACGACGTCACCCAGGTGCTCCTGGCCCCAGCTGTCGTCAGCGAGGCCAGCTGCACGAAGCATCGCCCGCCGGGTCTCGAGCTGCTCCAGGAAGAACTCATCGATCAGCGCCCGGTTGGCGGCCGACGCCTCGGGGTCCTGGCTGTTCATCGCCTCGACCTGGTTGTCCGACCACTCCTTGAACTGCTCGATCTGATCGGTGGGCACCCCGAGGATGTTGGCGATCACCAACACCGGCAGCGGACAGGCCACATCGTCGTGGAGATCACCGGCGCCGCCCCGCGAGAGCATGACGTCGATCAGCTCGTCGGCGAGACGGGTGACGTCGCCTTCCATCCGCTCCACCACACGAGGCGTGAACCCGAGGCCGACCAGGCGGCGATACATCGTGTGCGTCGGCGGGTCGGTGAAGAGGCACCCGCTCACCGTGAACTTGGGTGATTGGCCGTAGTGGCTCGACCAGGTCTGCCACTCCCGCAACATCGCGGTCACATCAGCGTGGCGGGTGATCGTCAGGAACTCGGGGTCGAAGCCCTCGAAGCGATGCACCGGGCACTGGGACCGCAGCCGCTCGTAGGCCGGGAACGGGTCGCCTATCTCGTCGGGGCCGAAGGGGTTGTAGTCGGTCATGCGTCGAACTCCAACGGCAGGCTCCGCAGAGAGCGCATGGAGCGAGCGATCACAGGTCCCGATTGCTGCGGGTCGGCGAAACGAACGCCCGGCAGCGAGGCGAGCAGCCGTTCCGATCCCCGCACCGCCTCCCGGCGAGCCAGCTGATAGCCGAGGCAGAAGTGCTTGCCGAGACCGAAGCCGAGGTGCATCGTTCCCGCCGAAACCGCCCCGGTTCGCAGCTCGACCCCCAGATGCAGGTCGGAACGCTCGGGGTCGAAGGCGTCGGGGTCCGCGAAGATCTCGGGGTCGCGGTGGGCCGCGCCGATGAGGCACTGAATCCGCGCACCTTCCGGCACGATGACCCCGTACCAGTCGACCTCGTGGTTGAGGTAGCGCACCTCGCCGATCACGGGTGCGTCGCGTCTCATGGTCTCGGAGAAACACGGTTCGAGAAACGAGGGGTCGTCGCGGCAGCGTTCGAGTAGCTCGGGCCGCCGCAGCAGGTTCCACCACATGTTGCCGATGGCCTTGTCGGTGGTCTCACCGCCGGCGATGAGCAGCAGGCCAAGGAAGGCGACCACCTCCTCTCGATCGAGCCTCCGACCGTCGTGTTCGGCGAGCGACACCCGGGCGATGAGGTCCCCGCGCTCGGCATCGATCGGATCGGTCATCAGCTCGGCGATGTGCGCGGCGAATTCGTTCCGTGCATCGATTCCGTCGCGGCGCCACTCCTCGACCGGGGCGAGCCCCATCATGATCCGGGTCACCCAGTCGCGGAAAACCTGGTTGTCCGCGGTTCCCCCGAACCCGAGCAGCGCCACGATGACGTTGACGGGCAGGAAGCGGCTGAAGTCTCGGACCAGATCGAGGCGCCCGCCGCCCGGAAACCCATCGATGAGGCGATCGATCTCGGTGTCGACCACGTCCGCCCACCCATCGAGCCGCCGCCCGACGAACTCTGGGGCCACTGCAGAGCGACGCCACACGTGTTCGGGGCCGTCCATCTGGATCAGCGTCTCGCCGAGTACCGCTCCCGTCGAGTCGGCGTATGTCCTGATGTTGTAGGTCTCGTGGTTGCTGAGCACCTCGGCCACGGCGTCGTACCTCGCCACGATCCACGTGTCGAGGTCGGGGTCATAGAGGATCGGGTGCTCCTCACGAAGCTGGGCCCACACCGGTGCCGGATCGACCGCGTACTCGTCGCTGTGGAGCTGATCGAGTACGTCCCCCATCGCAACTACCGGGTCTCGAAGCGGCCGCCGAAGTTCGAGTTGCC
>CAYUBX010000351.1:0-4477 GCA_964443165.1 uncultured Acidimicrobiales bacterium | reverse complement strand
GGCGCCCAGGAGGTGGTGCGGCACGATCTCTCAACCCTGCGGGTGCTCGGCACAGTCGGTGAACCGATCAACCCCGAGGCATGGATGTGGTACCACACGCACATCGGCGGCGAGCAGTGCCCGATCGTCGACACGTGGTGGCAGACCGAGACCGGTGGGCACATGATTACGCCGATGCCCGGCGTCACCACCACCAAGCCCGGGTCTGCGTGCGGGCCGATCCCCGGCATCGTCGTGGAGGTGGTCGACGATCAGGGCAACAAGGTAGAGCGCGGCGGTGGCTATCTCACCATCACCGAACCGTGGCCGTCGATGCTCCGCGGCATCTGGGGAGACCCGGAGCGGTACAAGGAGACCTACTGGTCGGAGTACGAGGGGCGCTACTTCGCAGGTGACGGCGCCAAGATCGATGAGGACGGGTACATCTGGCTGCTCGGCCGGGTCGACGACGTCATGAACGTCAGCGGGCACCGCATCTCCACTACCGAGGTCGAGTCGGCTCTTGTCGATCACACCTCGGTCGCCGAGGCGACGGTCGTCGGAGCCACCGACGACACCACCGGTCAGGCGATTATCGGATACGTCATCCTGCGGGGCGGCAACGAGGCGACGGACGAACTCCGCGAAGAGATCCGCCAGCACGTGTCGACGAAGCTCGGTGCGATCACACGGCCCAAGGCCGTCGTTCTCGTGCCCGACCTTCCCAAGACGCGATCGGGGAAGATCATGCGACGGCTGCTGCGCGACGTGGCCGAGGGACGCCAGCTCGGCGACACCACCACGCTCGCCGACGCCTCCGTCGTGGACGAGATCCGCACGCGGGCCTCCGAGGCCCCCCAGGAAGATTGACCAGGATCCACGGGTGACGAGCCCGAGGGGCGCGGAGCCGGGGCGATGACGCAGCATTGGCAGTGGCGGGGTGATCCGCGCTCAACAGGCGACTGCGTCATCGTCGACATCGACGGGGTTCTCGCCGACGCGGAACACCGACAACATCACCTCGACCCACCGTGGCGCGACTGGGACTCCTTCTTCGCCGAAGCCGGCGGGGACGACATCTTCGAAGAGATGGTCACTGTTCTCGAGCTCCTCCACGAGGACCTCATCGTGGTGTTGTTGACCTCACGTCCCACGTGGATCCAGCGCGAGACGCTCCGCTGGCTGGGTCTCTACAACATTCGCTGGGACCTCCTGATCATGCGGCCGATGGGCGACTTCCAACCGTCACCGGGCTTCAAACGAGACGAGACCCACAACCTCATCGAGCGTGGGTACACGCCGCGACTCGCGATCGACGACGACATGCGCAACGTCCGGATGTACCGCAACGAAGGACTCCCGACGTTGCACCTGGAGAGCGGGTATCACCCTCACTAGCCGGACTCCTCGGTCGCTGTGCTCTCTCGTCAGCGGAGTGCCATGGCCCGCCCGGCGAGCCCGAGGCGTCAGTCGGGCGTGTGGAAACTTGGAACGTACAGCGGTCTCTGTAGCGTTATGAGGACCAGGAGGAATTGATTCCACGATGAAGAACACCTTCAAGACCACGATCCTGCTCGCCGGGCTGGGTGGTCTGATCATGTTCATCGCCAGCTTCTTCGGAGGCGGTGGCTTGGTGATCGGCCTCGTCATCGCGCTCGCGATGGTCGGAGGCAGCTACTGGTTCAGCGACAAGCTCGCCATCAGGTCGGCCAAAGCCGTCGAACTCGAACCCAACCAGCTTCCCGAGTACTGGACGATCATGCGCGAGCTCACCGAGGTGTCCAACACCCCGATGCCGCGCCTCTACGTCAGCCCCGACCCACAGCCCAACGCATTCGCCACCGGACGCAACCCCGCCAACGCCGCAGTGTGCGTCACCCAGGGCCTCATCCAGCACCTCGACTGGTACGAGATCCGCGGCGTTCTCGCTCACGAGCTGGCCCACGTCAAGAACCGCGACATCCTCATCGGTTCGGTCGCCGCCGCGATCGCGATGGCGATCACGTTCGTGGCTCGCATGGCCCAATTCGCGATGATCTTCGGCGGCGGACGCGACGACGACCGCAACCCCCTCGCCGAGCTGGCGTTGATCATCCTGGCCCCCGTTGCCGCGATGGTTCTGCAGATGGCCATCAGCCGTAGCCGCGAGTACCAGGCCGACCGCACCGCAGCCCGCATGATCGGAGACGGCGAGCCCCTCGCCCGAGCCCTCGAGAAGCTGCAGCGCGGCTCACAGATGATCCCGAGCATCGCCAACCCCGCTCAGGAGCAGATGTACATCGCCAACCCGTTCGGCGGGCGCGGCGGCGTGCGCAACCTGTTCAGCACCCACCCGCCGATGGACGAGCGCATCCGACGCCTCCGCGACGGCAGCTGGCAGGAAGTGATCTAGCGGTAGCGACCTGAGGAGTGCGGCGATGGTTCCGCAGACGAGGGGAGCGGTAGCGACCTGAGGAGTGCGGCGATGGTTCAGTCCCTGAAGTTGTTGAACTGCAGCGGGACGTCGAAGTCGCCCTCCTTGAGGGAGGCGATTACCGCTTGCAGATCGTCCCGCTTCTTGCTGTTGACGCGGAGCTGCTCACCCTGGGTCTGGCTCTGAACTCCCTTGATGCCCAGCCCCTTGATGAACTTGTTGAGTTCCTTCGCCTTGTCGGACGAGATGCCGGCTTGGAGGCCGGCGACCTGGCGGATGGTGGCGCCGGAAGCTTCTTGCATATCGCCGTAGCTGAGCGCCTTCAGCGACACCTTGCGCTTCACCAGCTTCTCCTCGAGAACCTGACGCAAGGCCGTCAGGCGATCCTCGCTGGCGCTCGCCATCGTGATGGCGTCGTCACCCAGCTCGATGCTGCTGCCGGTGTTCTTGAAGTCGTACCGGTTCGCGATCTCCCGCGACGCCTGATCCACGGCGTTGCGAACTTCCTGCATGTCGATCTCGGACACAACGTCAAAGCTGGGCATGGCTCTATTCTCGCCGCAATCCTCGGTCGCTGCGCTCCCTCGTCTGCGGATTGCCTGGAACGCCCGGCGATCCGCCTGTGTCTCTCGAGCGCGTGGACTGTAACGTTGTCCCCCGCTGGGTCGGTGCCCGAGCGGCCAAAGGGAACGGGCTGTAAACCCGTCGGCGCAAGCCTTCGGAGGTTCAAATCCTCCCCGGCCCACTACAGTGACGGCGAGCCTTCCGGGCTCGCCGTCTCGCATTTCGGGCCCACCTACCCTGGATCGCAGTGACCCGATCTCGACCCGTCACGGACCGTGCCCTGATGTGGGCCGCGATCGCATCGCTCGTCGGCTGCCTCCTCGTCGGCCTGGTCATCCCTCTCGACCACCTCGACGGAAAGGGGTGGCCGGCCCGCTCCGTGGGCTACCCGCTGTCGGCGGTCGTTCTCCCCGTCTGGTGGCGACTGACTCGGGGTGCCGAGCCTCGTCCGTTCCCGTACCTCGCCAACGCACTCTTCGTGACCCCGTTCGTTCTGGACATCGCCGGCAACCTCTTCGGCCTCTTCGACAACGTCGATCACTTCGACGACGTGCTGCACTTCGTCAACTGGGCGTTCCTCGTCGCCGCCATCGCACTGCTCCTCCCGGCGGCGTTGCCGCGCTGGGCGGTGATCTGGATGGGAACGGGGTTCGGGGCCGCGGCGATCGTTCTCTGGGAGTTCGTGGAGTACGTCGTCCAGGAAACGGGCACCACCGGACTGGATCTCACCTACGAGGACACGATCAGCGACCTGATGCTGAGCTCCGCGGGTGGCCTGCTCGGCGCCGTCGTCATCGTGGTCGTGCGCGGGCGCGATCGGCGATCAGGGGTTTCCGTGGATCCTGCGTTGCCCTAGCGTCTTGGCACAGGGAGACACCATGACCGCTCGGGACTGGCACATCGTGGAGGTCGACGAGAACCGCTGGCCCGAACTCGAAGCGCTCTACGCCGAGGCCTTTCCCGGTGTCGACTCTTTGCTCGAGACGATCGCCGATGACGCCACTGTGTACGGAGCCGCCATCGACGACACCGTCATCGGGTACCTGCTCACCACGCGCATCAAGGACCGGGTCGAACTGTGGGAACACGTCGTCGCCACGCCCCACCGCGGCAAGGGCGTGGGCAAGTCGTTGCTCTTCCACCTCGTGCACTACCTGCCTGAGGAGGACATCGTGGTCCTCGACCCCGCCGGTCTCCTCGATGACGAACGGCTGGCCGACTACTACGGCGACCAGGGATTCGACCTCCTGGTGAGCGGCGAGGTCGTCGGCTACGCCACAGTGGTGGACGACTACCTTGAGGTCTACTCGGCTGAGTGATTGCTTCGGCCCTTGCGGGCCTCGGCCAAGAGGGGGAACTGTGCCGAACATCCTGAGTG
Source organism: uncultured Acidimicrobiales bacterium (assembly GCA_964443165.1). GTDB lineage: Bacteria > Actinomycetota > Acidimicrobiia > Acidimicrobiales > Poriferisodalaceae > JAYPWI01. Next base: position 143 of record CAYUBX010000351.1, on the reverse strand, counting down.
ACGAGATGGTGGAGCGGTACGACACGGACGGGTTCTGCTCGCCGATCCCGGTTCTCAGCCCCGATGAGGTCGCGCGGTGCCGGGCAGGTCTCGAGCGGTACGAGGCCTCGGTGGGGCATCCGATCGAGTTCCCCGAGAAGTCG
>CAYUBX010000350.1:551-4484 GCA_964443165.1 uncultured Acidimicrobiales bacterium | reverse complement strand
ACGCCGCGGAGGGAGGAAGAACCGATGGGTAAGCCGGAGGAGAAGCGATGAACGGTCTGGGCATCTTCCTACTGGGCGTCGCGGTCGTGAACCCGGCGCGGGTGCGCCTGTTGCTCGGCTCGCGGCAGGCGGGCATTCGTTCCCGGGCAGCGTTCGGCGGTTCGCTTGCGGCCGTCGGACTCGCCGCGGCCCTCGCAGCGCTCGGGTCGCCGCTCATCGATGCGCTCGACGTCGCACCGGAGACCTTTCGGATCGCAACGGCAATGGTGATCACCCTGACCGGTCTGGTGGTGATCGCAGCGCCGATCGGCACTCCCGAGAAGCTGCGCGGCGAGCCCGTCGACATGGCCGTCCCGGTGCTCTATCCCTTGCTCGCGGGTCCGGGCGCGGTTCTCACGTGGCTGAGCCTGGGGGTGGACGAGGGGGTCTGGCCCACGGTTGGCGCTGCGGCGGCTGCCGGCGCCGTCACCGCGATCCTCGCCGGACTGCCTCTCGGCCGACGATCGGGGTGGGCTGCTGCGGCGCGGCTGCTGGCCACGGTCGTGGTCTTGCTCGGGGTGGCGCTCGTGATCGACGGCGTCCGCGAGGTCTGATTGGGACGCGGTGCTAGCGGGATCGGAGAAGCTCGACGATCCCCCCGGCGTTGGGCCCGTGGATCCAGACCTCGTCGACGAGCCGCCGCAGCTGGGTTTCGGCGCGGGTCGCGCCGGGTGCCTCGATCATGATCGCGACCTCCGCCTCGCGCTCGAGGAGCACGATGCTGCTGGCGGGCGGGGACGCGAGAAGCCCCGCAGCCTCGGCGAGTGGTTGAGCGAGCTCTCGTTGGCCGAATGCATCGAGAATGTCGCCACGCAGATCAGCGACCGTGCCCTCGAGGTGGATCTGCCAGCGCTCCAGACCCCCGCGGTGGCGGAGTCCCGCTGCCCTGAGGCGCCGGACCAGGTCGCGGGCCGGGACCTGCAGCGCTCCGAGCTCCACCGCGGCGGCGCGCTCGTGCTCGTGGACGTCGTAGTGATCGCCCTGGAAGCCGACCCGCCGTTTGCCGATCCGGTGGGCGAAGTCGTGCAGTTCCTCGTAGCTCTCGTCGGACACGAGATGGGCCCACTTGCGCCCTCGCCAAGACCAGCTCGCCTCGTCGACGAGGATCACGGTCCCGCCACAGCTGCGTCGATCAGATCGTCGTACTGGCGAGCCACCCGTTCCCATGCGAACTGGGACACGTGCCCGACGGTGGCCTTCCGGTGGAGGTGTACCCCCGCCCGATCGGTTGCGAGAAGAGGGCGGAGGGCGTCCGTCAGCTCGCCGCGGTAGAGCAGGTCGCCCAGGAGGCTCGATGGCACGAGCTCTGGGTAGGCGAGTCGATCCGGCAGCAGTGGGCGAGCCCCTGCCGCGATCGCTTCGGCGACCGCGACGCCGAAGAACTCGTGGCGTGCGGTGCTCACGACCACGTCGGCTGCGCCGAGCAGCGCTTCGTAGTCGCTTCGACCCTGATGTCCCGCTGCGGCGATCCGACCTGGCAGCGTCGCGGTCAGTCGCTCGTGAGCCCGCCGTCCGCTGCGCTCGACTTCCCCGAGAGCGAGGATCTCGAAGTCCAAGCCCTCACCGGCGAGCACGTTCATGGCATGAACGAATCGCTCGGGTGCTTTGTCGTGTGCCCACCGGTGGTTCCAGAGGATCGTGAGCGGCCCGGTGCGCGAGTCGTCGGCGGTCGGTGGCTCAAGGCCCTGCGGGATCACGTGGATCCCGGCGACGAGATCGCAGGCGCGGCGGCCGGCGCCCGGGTCCGAATCGTGGTGCTCGTCCGCATATACCGGAAGCGCCTCCTGGAGCGCCGCCCTGTGGTGTTGGCTCGCCACCGCGATCGCGTCAGCGATGAGCATCGACCCCCAGTCGGCAGCCATGGCCTGCGACGCCTGCCCACCCTTGGGCCCGGCGGGGTAGGCCACCTGCGTCTCGTGGGCGTAGAGGATGCTCGGAACCCCAGCGAGACGGCGCCTGGCGTGCCCGAGCACCGCGGGGAGATCGATGGGCGTGCTGGCCAGCACGCAATCGATGGGATGCTCGAGGTCGTCGATCCGGCGGGCGAAGTCGATCGGGTTGGTTCGCAGGGCCCGCCGCCACCGATGATCCGGACTCCCGACGATGTGGATGCGATGCCTCGAGGACGCGGCGAGGCCCTCCGCCCATCGCTGGTGCGATCCGCGGTTCCACGGTTCGAGAAGCACCACGTCGAGCGCCATTCGCGAGACGCTATCGGTGGATTGCCCGTTGGGACTCGACGTTCATCGGACGGGTTCCACACTGAGCGCTCTGTTCAGGTAAGACTGTCGATCCGTGATCGCCGGTCGTCGGGTCTTGTCGTGTGTCGCTGCCGCGTCGCTCCTCCTCAGCCTCGCGGCGAGCGGGCGTGCGTGGGCGACCGACGGCGGTCGCATTGAGCCCATCGACGGGGCGGTGCACCGAGGTGACCTCGCCGGGACGCAGATCAATGCCCCGATCGTCGCGATCGCGGCGACACCAGATGGTGGTGGGTATTGGCTCGTCAGCGGCGACGGTGGTGTCTTCACCTTCGGCAACGCCGGATTCTTCGGTTCGATGGGAGCCGTCGCGCTCAACGAGCCGGTGGTGGGGATGGCGTCCAGCCCGACGGGTCTCGGCTATTGGCTGGTCGCACGGGACGGCGGGGTGTTCGCGTTCGGCGACGCTGGGTTCTTCGGATCGGCAGGCGCGATCGACCTCAACCGACCCATCACCTCCATGGCGTCCAGCCCGACGGGTCTCGGCTATTGGCTGGCCGGCGACGACGGGGGAGTCTTCGCATACGGCGACGCGGTGTACTGGGGCTCCACAGGCGGAATGGTGCTGAACCGACCGGTCGTCGCGATGGCGGCCACACCCACCGGCCTCGGGTACTGGCTCGTGGCCGACGATGGTGGGGTGTTCACGTTCGGAGACGCTCGCTATCACGGGTCGGGCCCCGCCGACGGACTGGTGGGCGAATTCATCGCCCTCCTCCCGTCGTCCTCGGGTCTGGGGTACTCGCTCGCCGAGTCGACCGGTCGGGTGACCGCCTACGGCGACGCCACCGTGGCCGAGGTCGCCGTGTGCGACACCGGCCCTGCGGTGGTCGCGACGGCCAGCGGCGCAGGGGCGTTGCTGCTTCGACACGACATCAGGGTCCCTGCGGGACCGGCGACCTCCGGGTCATCGGGCGCGGACAGCGACCACATCGAGGTGGGGCTGAAGCACGGCCAGGCGTGCCAGACGGCGGTCGCCCTGACGCCCGGTGCCTTCATCCCGCCCGTGGTGAATCCCGTGGTGACATCGCCGTATGGCCTCCGACGCCACCCCATCTGGGGCGTGACGCAGTTGCACTCCGGGATCGACCTCGTCCGGACCTCTGGAACCGCGGGTGCGCCGGTGCTCGCATCAGCGGCCGGAACGGTCGTGGAGGTGGAGTCGCGGGTGGCGTATGGCACCAACGTGGTGATCGACCACGGGGATCGGGTGGCCACCGTGTATGCCCATCTCGGATCGGTTGCCGTCGCGGTCGGCGACCCGGTCGCCCAGGGCCAGACCATCGGCACCATCGGATCCACCGGATTCTCCACCGGAGCCCACCTGCACTACGAGGTTCGAGTCGACGGCGCCCCGATCGACCCCACTCCCTACGCGGGCAGCCACACCTACGCTCGGGTCGTCACGATCAACTGATCGAAAAGACCCCAGACGCGAGAGCGGGGAGCCGCCCGCCCGGCTCCCCGCTGTCGCGTCTTGTCAGGCCCTGCTGCCTCCGATGCCCTTGCGAAGCGCTTCGAGCGCAGCATCTCGGACCGGGATGAACGCCACCACCGCAATCGCGGTTGCCACGTCCATGCCGAAGCGCCCGAGAGCGAACGTCTCGAGGCTCACTCCGTAGGCCCAACCGCCCCC
>CAYUBX010000350.1:0-541 GCA_964443165.1 uncultured Acidimicrobiales bacterium | reverse complement strand
ACCTGGCTGACCGCTACGAAAACGTAGGCCCAGACCAGGTTGAGGTGTGCACCCACGATCGGGATGCTCTCGAGCTGTCCCTTGACCTTCACGGTCTCGAGAGCAGAATCGAGGATCGCCACCAGAGCTTGGAAAATCATTCCCAAGATGATGAGCGTCAAGATGGTTGCCATCATGTGCCAGTACCCCCTTTGTCAGTAACTGGCGCTGACCGGTTGAGGGGGGTACCGACACGCCGGAACACCCCGCCAGCCAGGTGCCCGCAAGGGTAGCCAACCAAACGCTCGGTCAACAAACCTTCCACAGGGTGGTGTGGGCAAGGTCTCAGAACGCCTCGAGGTGCTCGAGAACCGCGTCGATGAACCCGAAGTTTTTCGGCGTCGCGAAGTGATCGCAGCCGCGGATCTCGGTGAGCGAGCCATCCGACAGCCGCTCCAGCAGCGGATCCGCTGGTCCCGCGAAATCCTCGGTGCCGAGAACGACGAGCACCGGGTGGGTGATCTTGGCGAACGCCTCGTCGTTGAGCGGATAGTGCTTGCGG
>CAYUBX010000349.1:0-4497 GCA_964443165.1 uncultured Acidimicrobiales bacterium | reverse complement strand
ACGTACGCCGAGGCCACCAGCGAGCCGTCCGAAATGCGGCGCGCCTCGACGATGGAGCGGTCGGTGTAGCGGCTCTGCAACTGCTTGCGGTAACGAAGTCGTGGGGGAGAACTGCCGATGAAGACGAGATCGTTCGCCTCGTCGACGACGCAGCCGCGACCCCAACCAGCGGTCTCGAATTCCAGCTGCTGCTGCCAGTTGCGGTCGTACCGACGACCCAGAGAACGCTGGCTATCAAGGACCATGAAGCCGTCGGAAAGCACGCGGATGTTGTGGGGTGCGGCGAGGTTGAGCTCGACGTTGGGAGCACCGTCGAGTCCGACGACACCACCATTACCGTGCGACTTCAGCACCTTGGCCTTCATGCGCTGGACCAGCTGGCGGCCGTCGACGTGATGCACCAGCGCAACCAGAGTGCCGTCTGGTAGCCGAAGGCCCTGGTTCAGATGGAAGCGGTCGACTCCTTCGTCGCTGGCCGCGCTTGCGGCCGACGGGCGGACGCGGTGGCGTTCCACCAGGGTGTCCCGGTCGAAGATGATCACCTCATCGTTGCCAGTGTTGGCAGCGAGGATCTCGTCGTCGTACACGTCGACCTCGTGGAGGTCGCTGTAGCTCCCGGGCAGGGTGTCGATGCGACCACAGGTGTGGGCGACGTAGATGATGTCGCCATCCACTATGAGCAGCCGCTCGTCGTCGACCACAGCTAGCGCGCTCATGCCGAGTACCCCCATGTCACGGAGCCATTCGATGGGGGAGAATCCGTCGCTGTCGAGGACCTGGACCGGCGCGACATCGACCCGCTCGAGCTTGCGATCAGCGGGGTTGGCGCACAGCGATGTGGTCACCACCATCGTGTGGGCGTTGTCGACCAGATCCTGCAGCGCTTCCATCGTGATCCTTTCCGGCCGGGTGTCAGCGGAGCGTACCGGCCACTCGCGTCGCTGCCGATCCCGCTGTGCAGCGTTGATGGGAAGGGGCGGGCATCAGACTTACCCCTTGGTCTTACCCTCCTGGTACACGCCGACGTGGAGATGGTCGTGGTGCACTTCGTTGGTGAAGGCGTGGGCACTCGTGCCCTCGAACAGCCATGGGCTCCCGAACTCCTTCACGTCGGGTCGCGACGCCCGCTGCTCGGCCAAGGGAGGAAGTGGCACCTTGATTGTGCGTAGTTCATCAAACTTCAGTGATTGCCGGACTCCTGCACCGAGGGCATAGAAGTCCTTTCTGAAGTCCATGTTCTTCAGGAAGTAGTTCAGATAGCCCGGATCAAGCTGAGCTTGCGGGCGAAGAGTGACGTAGGCGGAGGTGATGATTCCTCGCTCTTCGACGAGACCCACTCTCAAGCTTCGTTGATCGTTCTGCAAGTCCGTCAAACGCAGAACGGTGGAGTGCCCGGCCTGCACATGAGTGCACCCGAATCTCGAAAATCTCAGACCACATCTAACTAGGTGTCGGCCGCCTAGCCACGTGGCTCTGGTGATGCGGCAAACACCGGTGGAGGTCTCGCTGCTACCGGTCCTTGTGTGTGGGGTTGCCGATGCCGCCGCGTCGTGGACGCATCTTGCCGCCGCGGAGCTTGAGCCCGCGACCCACCGTGCCGGGGTCCACGCCATATCGCTGGGCGATGGTGATCCATGAGTCACCGGCGCGGTAGGCGGCCTCGGCCTCATCGAGCTGGCTCGGGGTGAGAGCCGGTTGCCGTCGTTGTTTCACGCCCGCGCGTTTGAGGCAGTTGTCGATGGTGGTGCGGTGCATCCGGAGATCTCGGGCAAGACCCCGGATGGTGGCGCCTTGGAGGTAGCTGTCGACCAGCTGCTGGCTTGTGGTGGGGGAGAGGCCGCGATCTCGCGCTGGGCGGTGATTCCTCGGGACATAGTCGACGCTGAGTGTGATCTGGGGCCGGAACGGTGAGCCCATGGTTCGAAAGTTGTCCACTAAGGACCACTCCGTTGTCGAATTCACAACGTTCGCCCTCGTCAGGGACCGGTCCGAAGATGGCTTGGGCGTCTGCTTCGCGGGTCATGAGGTCCTCGCGGACTTGAACGACCAGTCGCGGGGTAGTGACCGCGGTGGCGTAGCGGGTCATGTCGTAGCCGTCGGCCTAGAAGCTGGTCAGGACCTGGATGCACGTCTCGAAGTGACCGATGGCATCGGACGCTCCCGCTGGTTCGAGGGCCCGTTCGGCGAAGCTTCGGCCTGTGAGTGGCTGGATGGCGACCATCGACCGCATTCTGCCGAGGCGCTGTTCGCCGAGCAGGGTGTCAAGGCCACCACCGTCGCCGGCATTGCCGCCCGCCGATCCGGCTGCAGATGGCGTTGCACACAGGTGGCGCAGAGGAGCGCGATGGGGACTACTTCGAGCCAATCCCGGCGAGATCTTGCGGCTGGCTCGTGCGGGTCTTGGTTTGGGCCAGACTGAGGTGGCGAGATTGCTCGATTCCTGGACCTGGGGGGCACGGTGCTCGAGCCTGAAACACTCCCGAGCGCTCTCGAGGCGTTCATTGCCACGAGGCGGAACGACGAGGCTGCTGTGTCGGTGTCGGAGTTCGAGCAGATCACTGGTGGGTACAGCCGGTACATGGCGCGGTTCACCGTGACGGCCGGGAGCGACTCGACGAGAATGATCTTGCGGGCCGACCCGCCTCCTGGTCAGTCGATTCTGGAGACGGATCGGGCTGTCGAGTGGGACGTGTTGCAGGCGGTTACCAGCGACGGGAGCGTGATGCTCCCGCGCATCAGGTGGTTCGACGCTGGCACCGAGCTGGGCAGCCCGGCCATCGTCTACGAGGAGGTGCTGGGCGACACGCTCTTCGCCCGGCTCCAGAGCGGTGAGCTCAGTGACCACTTCGAGCTGACGGAGCCGCTGGCTGATCTCGCCGCCTCGTTCCACGACGTCGACGTCTCAGCTCTTCCTGCTGCACTCGACCGGCCGTCCTCGTGGGACGACTATGTCGAGGCCACCGCGGCCCGATGGATCGAGGCCGAGGGCGCCCACGCCGAGGCCGATCCGTTCATGCGCGTCGTCGCGGCCTGGCTGCTCGCCAACAAGCCGCCACCGACGGAGCTGGCGATGGTGCACGGCGACCTACAGGCGCCCAACATCGTGATCGAGGAGACGACCGGCGAGCTCCACATGCTCGACTGGGAGCTCGCCCGTATCGGCGATCCCCGCGAGGACCTCGGCTGGTGGGTGCTGGCGCACACGTCCCAACCCCCGGATCTCATCGCGGCCGACCAGGACGCCTTCCTAGCTCGCTACCGCAGCAGCACCGGGCTCTCCGAAGAGATCATCAACCCCGCCACGGTGGCCTACTTCACCGTGTTCGCATCGCTGTCGGTGTTCTCGAACGTCATCGCCCAGACGGCAAAGATGAGCCGTGGCGAGCCGGGCGGTGTGAGCATCGCCTACATGACGAACGCCATCCCGTTCATGCACGGAGTGTTCGTCACCGCGATGCGCCGGTCGGGCGCTTGGAGACAGGAGATCGGATGATCACTGCGCCATCGATGCCGCAGCTGCTCGAGACCATCCGCGATGAGCTGGCCGACAAGGTCCTGCCCGAGGTCGACGCCGCCGCCACGAAGGTCACCGTCGAGATGATCATGGCCGTGTTGAACCAGCTGGTGGTGAGGAGCGAGAACGAGATCGCGTGGATGCTCGAGGAGTGCGCCGCGATCGAGGCCGCCGCCGACCGGCTGCTCTCGTCCCTGCCGGACACGGGCGCACTCGGGGAGGCCCTCACCACGTTCCGGGCCAACCGAGCCGAGACGATGCACCTGAGTGCCGTCGCCGCGGACTACGGCCGGTGCTCCGAGGTCCTGTCCCGGCTGGCCGAGGGCGCCTACGCCGCGGGAGACGACGATGCGATCGCCACCGTGCAGGAGTTGATCGACGGCCGCCTCGCGACCGAGCAGGCGGCCATTGGCGAGTTCATCGCAGTCGGCCGCGACTAAACGTGCACTGATCTGCATCTCTCAACGCGAGACGTCACGAACGGGTCGTGGTACGCCCGGTCCCAAGCGAGAGTGGGACCTCGGCCTTGCGAAAGCGGAGGTTCAGCTTCAGCGTCCCGAGCATGATCCCGGGTTGGTGCAGCCAGTCGTTGTCGTCGCCGTACTCGATCGTCTCGAGTCGGTCGAGTAGCACACCCCAGGCGATTTGCTGTTCGACCCGCGACAGGTTGGCGCCTGGACACACCCGGGGCCCGGCAGAGAATGTCAGGTGGCGGGTGAGCGCCTCCCGGTCGAGGTCCAGATCGAACGGGCAGGCGAACTCGTCCTCGTCGACGTTCGCCGCGGCGAAGCGGAGGTGGAGCAGCGAACCCGCAGGCACCTCGACGCCCTGGAAGACCTCATCGCGGGCGGTGACTCGGGTCGACAGGCCGTGCGTCGGGGAGCGCATCCGCATCGCTTCCTCGACGAAGTTGCGCAGCTGCGATCGATCGGTCCGAAGCTGTTCGAACGACGACGCGAGCACGCCGACCTCGACCGCCTCGG
>CAYUBX010000348.1:0-4498 GCA_964443165.1 uncultured Acidimicrobiales bacterium | reverse complement strand
CCGATGCTCGTGACGGCCTCAAACCGGTGCACCGCCGAATCCTGTGGTCGATGTTCGACACCGGCTTCCGCCCCGATCGTCCACACAAGAAGTGCGCGACCGTCGTGGGCGACGTCATCGGCAACTATCACCCTCACGGCGACAGCGCGATCTACGACGCGATGGTCCGTATGGGCCAGAGGTTCAGCCTCCGCGACACGCTGATCGATCCGCACGGCAACTTCGGGTCGCCGAGCGACCCGCCCGCCGCCTATCGCTACACGGAGTGCCGCCTCACCGAGCTGGCGATGCGGATGGTCGAATCGATCGACGAGGAGACCGTCGACTTCACCGCCAACTTCGACGGCAGCCGCGAGGAACCGGTGGTGATGCCGTCGCGGTTCCCCAACCTCTTGGTCAATGGCAGCCAGGGCATCGCGGTGGGCATGGCCACCAACATCCCCACCCACAACCTGGGCGAAGTGGTCGACGCCACGCTGCACCTGATCGACAACCCCGACGCCACGGTCGAGGACCTGATGCAGCACGTGCACGGGCCCGACTTCCCGACCGGTGGTCTCATTATGGGGCGGGCGGGGATCGTGCAGGCCTTCACGACCGGCCGGGGTTCGATCCGCATCCGAGCCAAGGCCGAGATCGTCGAGGGCTCTCGCGGCGATCAGATCGTGGTCACCGAGATCCCCTACCAGACCTCGATCGAGAACATCGAGCAGAAGATCGCCGAGGCGGTCGATCGCAAGGTCATCGACGGGATCCGCGAGCTGCGCAACGAGTCAGCGAAGGGCAACACGCGCTTCATGATCGAGCTCAAGCGCGACGCGCCGGCCAACGTCGTGCTCAACAACCTGTTCAAGCACTCGCCGCTCCAGAGCAGCTTCGCCGTGAACATGGTTGCGCTGGTCGACGGCGTCCCACGCACCCTCAACCTGCGCGACGCCCTCGTGGCCTACGTGGTCCACCAGATCGAGGTGGTCACTCGGCGATCGGAGTACCGCCTCCGCCAGGCACGCGATCGCGAGCACATCGTCGAAGGTCTCATCCGGGCGCTCGATCTGATCGACGAGATCATCGCCCTCATCCGGGGCAGCGAGGACCGTGCCGCGGCACTGGCTGCGCTGCAGGACGACCCCATGTCGTTCAGCGAACGGCAGGCCAACCACATCCTCGACATGCAGCTGGTGCGGCTGACCCGCCTCGGTCGGACTCGTCTCGAGGAGGAGCTTGCGGAGTTGCGCGAGCGCATCGAGGAGCTCGAGGAGATTCTCGGTGACGAGGCCACGCTGCGGTCGGTCATCAAAGACGAACTCGCGGAGGTCCGCGAGGAGCACGTGTCGCCGCGTCGTAGCCAGATCACGTTCGATCCCGGTGACATGGAGGTCGAGGACCTCATCGACGATGAGGACATCGTGGTGACCCTCAGCCAGGGTGGCTACGTCAAGTCGGTCGTCGCTGACGTCTTCCGCACCCAGGGGCGCGGTGGTCGCGGTGTGCAAGGGGCGAAGCTCAAGGACGACGATCTCCTCGTGCGGGTGCTGTCGACCAGTGCTCACGCCTATCTGCTCTTCTTCACCAACAAGGGCAAGGTGTATCGCCTGAAGGCGTACCAAATCCCTCTCATGGACCGAACGGCCCGCGGGACTGCGGTGGTCAATCTGCTCCAGCTCGACGCGGACGAGCAGGTCGAGGCTGTGATCGATGCACGCGAGTTCGCCGACGATCGCTACTTGATGTTCGTGACGCGCAACGGGGTGGTGAAGAAGACCGCGCTGGCCGACTACGACAAGACGAGAACCGACGGTCTCATTGCGATCAACCTGCGCGATGGCGATGAGCTGGTCCGGGTGTTCGACACGTCGGGAAGTGACGATGTCTACATCGACTCGCGCAACGGTTCGACGATCCGCTTCGCCGAGTCCGACGTCCGATCCATGGGCCGCAGCGCCGGCGGAGTCCGCGGGATGAAGCTCCGCGATGGCGATGTCGTCGTGGCTGCCGACGCCGCAGACGAGAACGACGAGCGCTTCCTCTTCGTGGTGACCGACGGCGGCTACGGCAAGCGAACCGAACTGTCGGCCTACCCCCGCAAGGGTCGAGGAACGATGGGCGTTCGAGGGATTCGCCTAATGGAGGGCCGTGGCGGCGGTGTCGTCGGTGCCCGCATGGTGAGCGATGATGACGAGGTCATTCTCATGTCCTCCGGCGGAACCCTGATCCGCACCGGGGTGGATGAGATCGCCCAACAGGGTCGCGATGCGTCCGGTGTTCGGGTGATGAACGTCGACGAAGGCGAGCACGTCGCTGCGCTGGCTCCGGTCCCCGCGTCCGACGATGACGAGGTCGACGACGAGGGCGATGCGTCCCCGTCAGAGGCCGCTAGCGTGAGCTGACTTCCCCGAGACTCGGGCGCCCCTGGCGCCTGTCTTTCGTGGAGGTTCGATGTTCACAACGCATCGACGAACGTCGGCCGGGCAAGCACTGCTGCCGGTCGTGCTGTGGAGCCTGGCGGCGATGGTTGCTCTGGCCGTGATCGCCAGGTGGGCGGCCGAAGCGGTCGACGCCGCCCGGGCCCAAGAGGTCGCCGACGCCGCAGCGCTGGCGGTCGCGCTCCATGGACCAGCAGCTGGTCAGGTCGCGGAGGCCGGGCAGGTCACCGTGGAACCAGCGGGCGGGGCGGTGACTGTTCGGGCACGCGTGGGTTCCCAGGTGGTGTGGGCATCTGCCGTCGCGGAGACCCGGACGACCCAGCGGCGCCTCGGGCTCGCCCCGTCGAAGGTGGCCGCCGTGGCGCGCGCCGAGGAGCTCCTCGGGACGTCCTTGGCCATCTCTTCGGCCTACCGATCACGCGAGCATCAACAGCGTCTGTGGGACGAACGGCTCACGAACCCCTATCCGGTGGCCGAGCCGGGTACGTCATTACATGAACGAGGGTTGGCGATCGACGTCGCTTTGTCCCAGGTCGGTGCGCTGCGTCTCGTCGCGTCCAGTGCTGGTCTGTGCTACCCGCTGCCGGAGAGTGATCCCGTACACTTCGTCGCGTGTCCGATTCCGGAATGACGCCACCGCCGCCCAGCGGCGAACTGTCCGGCGAATCAGCGCTGGACACGGACACGGCCGCCATTCCGCAGATGCCGCTCGTGGGAGACGGTGCGCCGAACGGCAGCGGAAGTGGGCATGGTGCCGGCGACGGGACCGCCGCGACACCGAGCCCCGAGCCGGCACAGGTCGCCCAGCCGCCGTTGGACTCGGCGATTCCGGGGTCCAACGAGGATGTCTTCGCGCGGGCGGTTGGGCTCGCTGAAGCGCCCCAGAAGTCCCGGCGCGGGCGTCGTCGCCGGGCCAACACCTCGCGACCAGTCGTCACCGCGGAGGATGCGGCGCGACTCGCCCACCAGACGCCGCCGATCCCTGTCACGACGGAGCGTCCGATCACACCGGGCGACCCTGTCTCGGACCCGCAGGTCAGCAAGGCCAACTGGTTGCAGCGACGTCGGGCCAAGGTGCGACGAACCCGACGGACCATTCGCCACATCGATCCATGGTCGGTCTTTAAGGTCTCGCTCCTGCTCTATATCTGCTTGTACATCGCCGCGATGATCGCTGGTGTGCTGCTGTGGTCGGCGGCCGTCAACTCGGGCGTGATCGACAACATCGAGTCGTTCGTCGAAGAGGTCGGCAGCTATCAGGTGTGGCAGCTGGACGGCGAGGAGATCTTCCGTCGAACGTCGGTGATCGGCATCGTGCTCATGGTGGCGGGGGTGGCGTTTAACGTCTTGATGGCGATCGTGTTCAACCTGATCAGCGATCTCGTCGGCGGAGTGCGCGTCACGATTCTGGAAGAGGACAGCGCGCCGCGACCTACGGTCTGATTGCAGCCGATCCTCGATCATTCGGTTGGTGACCCGATTCGCGCCCGGGTACGATTCCCCACTCGGCGGGGCTATAGCTCAGTTGGTTAGAGCGCACCCCTGATAAGGGTGAGGTCGCTGGTTCGACTCCAGCTAGCCCCACGTCCGCAGACCCGCCGATGCCATCGGCTCGATCCCGGAGGTCGCCGTGCGAGTGTTGCGCCGGGCTCTGCTCGCACTGGGGGTCGGCAGCATCGTGGCCGCCATTCTTCGCGTGCGAGGCGGTGGCGGTCTTCCGCCGCGCCAGGGCAGCTGGCGCGAGCTGTCTGGTCCGGACCTTCGCTGACATGGCGACCGTTGCCGTCATCGGATCGGGAGCCGTCGGCCGGCGCATCGCCCGCCATCTCGCGGCGAGCCCGGATGTGGAGCGTCTGGTTCTCGGAGCACGGAAACCCCAGCGTCTGCGCGGACTGGGACGACAACTTCTCGACGTCGATGTGGAGGTGATCGTTCCCGGACCCCTTCCGGCCACGGACGTCGTGGTTCTCGCCCTGCCCGCGGGTGGTCACGTCACCGTGGCGGAGGAAGCGCTCGGCAAAGGCGCCCACGTGATCTCCACCGCCGACTCCATCAGCGACGTCGAAGCGCTTCTC
>CAYUBX010000347.1:0-4511 GCA_964443165.1 uncultured Acidimicrobiales bacterium | reverse complement strand
GATCCTCGGTCCGGTAGACCGCGTGCCCAAACCCCTGAAGACGGCGGCGGCTGGCCACCTCGTTCTTCATCCACTCCTCGGCCCGGTCGACGGTGCCGATGGCGTCGTACATGTCGAGCATCCGCTCGAGGTTGGCGCCGTGGCGCGGACCGGTGAGCGAGCCATATCCGGCGAGCACGCACGCAGCGAGGTCGGAACCGGCGGACGCCACGACCCTCGTCGCGAAGCTTGAGTTGCTGAAGCCGTGATCCAGGGTGAGCACCATGTACGCCTCGAGCGCACGCGCGACCTCGGGCGAGAGCTCGATGCCGGTGAGCATCCGGCCGTAGTCGGCGACATGCCCGACAGAAGGGTCTGGCTCCACTGGCTCACCGTGGCGAACCGTTGCCACGAGCGTTGGCAGCGCGCCGATGAGAAGCAGTGCGTCGTTCCGGCGCTGCTCGGGATCGGCGTCGAGGAGGGGTCGGAGGCCGAGGGCGCGACCGAGAGCGCTCATGGCGGAGCGCAGGTCGAGACGCGCCGCGATCTCACCGAAGCCGTCGGGGAGTCGGCGGTTGAGAACGAGCGGCTGGTCGCTGCCGTCGAGCAGCACCGCCGCCGCGTGTTCGAACGTCGTCGACCGGGCCAGGTCGGGCGCCGAGCGGCCGCGGTAGTGGTACAGCCCCTGCTCACCGAGGACGTCTCCGACCTCGGTGTCCGCGACGGCAACGCCGGCGAGACCGGCAGGAACGTCGATGAACTCGGCCATCCGTCGTCCTTCAGTCGGTGACCGCGGTCGCTTCGATCTCGATCAGGAACTCGGGCGCGGCGAGGGCTGACACTCCGACGAGCGTCGACGCGGGTGGAGCGTCCGCAGGGAGGTAGCGGCTTCTCACCTCGCTGATCACTGCGCGCTGTTCGGGTTGGTACCCGACGACGAACGTGGTGATCTTCACGACGTCCTCGAAACGGGCGCCGGCCGCAGCGAGCGCCGTCTGGAGGTTCTCCATCACCTGTTCGGTCTGCGCTGCAAGGTCGCCGATGCCGACGATGGCTCCCTCGGCGTCCACCGCCACCTGCCCCGAGATGTGCACGAGCCGCTCCGCTCGAGCGGCGACCACGTGCGTGTACGCCGGATTGTTGGCCATACCGTCCGGCCGGATGTGCTCGATGTCTGCCATGGCTCCCTTCTAGCCCACCGCCGTGCTCGCGGCGACCGCTACCGTCTGCCCGAGAGCAGGGGGCGGCATGAAGCTGGCGGTTGTGTTCCCAAGCGTGATGTATCGCGAGGGGCCAGACGGGGTTCACCGGCTGATCCGCGGCATCGAGGAGATCGGCTTCGACGAGCTGTCGGTGTTCGACCACGTGGTCATGGGCCATCCCACCGACACGAGGCGAGCGCCGTTCTACTCGCCCACGATGCCGATCCTCGAAGCGTTCATGCTGCTCGCGCACGCGGCGTCGATCACCTCGCGAATCAAGCTCGGGACCGGTGTGCTCGTGTTGACGCAGCGAGAGCCCACCCTCGTGGCCAAGCAGGTCGCCACTCTCGACACCCTGTCGGGCGGTCGGGTGCGCCTGGGGGTGGGAACGGGGTGGCAGCGGGCCGAGTACGTCGCGCTGCACCACGATTACGACTCCCGCGGCGCCCGGATGGACGAGGCGATCGAACTCATGCGTGCGTACTGGGCGGACGAGCACGTTCGCTACGAGGGGGACCACTACCGGGCGGACGACATCGCCATGGAGCCCAAGCCACCACGCGGACGCGACATCCCGATCTGGATCGGGGGAACCAAGCCTCCCGCGCTCCGGCGCGTCGTGAGCCACGGTGACGGCTGGTCTGCGATGAACGCACCAGGGGACCCGCCGCTCGAAGACAAGCTGGCGCTCCTTCGCCAGTACGCCGAAGAGGCCGGACGCGACCCCGACTCCATCGGTCTGCAGATGTCGTTGTCGCCCGGGCCGCTCGACAAGGAGAAGCGGAAGCGCTTCCACGACGACACCGACCTCCTCAGGGAACGTCTGGTCGAACTGCGAGAGATGGGCTTTCACTGGTGCGCGATGGACTGCGTCCCTCTCTTCCAGCTCGGCCACCGCTCGAGCGAGGCGCTTCTCGAACGGCTCGCCGAGATCTACGCAGCCCTCGAACCGGAGCTGAACAGATGACCGAGTCCCGCCTGCCGACCGGCGCCGCGCCCATGACCGATGCCAGGAGCGGCCCGCTCGATGACGTCACGATCATCGACTGCACCATGGCCTACGCGGGGCCCTTCGGCACGGCGCTCCTCGCTGACCTGGGCGCTGATGTCATCAAGGTGGAACCGCCCACCGGTGACACGTTTCGAATGCTCCCGCCGTTCCCTCCCGACTACGGCCACGCCGCCCATGACACCGAGGCAGGTGCCGACTACGGGATGGCTTTCGCCGGGGTCAACCGCAACAAGCGCAGCGTCTGCCTCGATCTCAAGGACCCCGCCGACGCCGAGGTTCTGCTGCAGCTCTGCGAGAAGGCGGACGCGCTCGTGGAGAACATGCGGGGCGGGGTGATGGACGAGCTCGGGCTGGGGTACGAGGTGGTCTCACGGCGCAACCCGCAAATCGTCTACGCCTGTGTCCGCGGGTTCGGCGACGACCGCACAGGAGCGAGCCCGTACGGTGAGTGGCCCTGCCTCGACACCGCCGGGCAGGCCATGGGCGGCCTCGTCGAGGCCACCGGTGGGCTCTACGAGGTCGCGATCGCCGACATCTACCCGGGAACGCTCATGGCCTTGGGGCTGGTCTCCGCCGTTCATCGAGCCCGCCAGAGCGGTCAGGGCGACTTCGTCGACGTCGCGATGTACGACGCCGCGCTCACCATGCTGCGGTCGCACGTTCCCGCCTATTCGCTCACCCAGAAGGAGCGGAAGCCGGGCCGCAGACCGCTGGTTCCGTTCAGCCTGTTTCCCGCCGTCGACGGCGACTTCGCGATCGCGGCGCCCGTCGAACGCCATTGGCAGTTCCTCTGCGAAGCGATGCAACGCCCCGACCTCATCACCGACGAGCGGACCGCGACCAACCCGAAGCGCTCGGCGAATCAGGAGTTCACCGAAGCCGAAGTCGGCGCCTGGACGTCGACGAAGACCAAGGCCGAGCTGCTCGAACTGCTCGGCGGCAAGGTCCCGTGTGGACCGGCCAACACGATGGAGGAGATCTTCGAGGATCCGCATGTCGCGGCCCGGGCTGCCATCGAGGAGTGCGAGCTGCCAGGCGACAACCCGGCGATCGCACTGGCCGCCAATCCCATCAAGGTCGCGGGCAACCCCACCGGTCTCTACCAACGGCCGCCCACAAAGGGCGAGCACACCGACGAGGTTCTCGCCGAATTCGGCATCACCCGAGGCTGACCGGGGGCTCTGGGGTCAGTTGCCGCCGCGGAGAAGTCGTGAGAGGCGGAACGACAGGCCGGCCTCTGTGTCGCGTGAGTACTCGCGGGCGTCGGCTCGGCCGAGGATCAGCCGGCTGCCGCGAACGCCGAGCCACCGGAACGGCTCGACCTCCCAGCGACGGGCGGTGAATTCGACCCACGGGAGGCTCGTGCGGTCCGTGTCGTTGCCGAGTGCGAGGTCCGCCATGGTCCGACCGGCGAGATTGGCCGCCGCCACGCCCTCGCCGACGTAGCCGCCGAGCACTCCCCGACCGGTCGTCCTGTCGAAGGACAACCCGGGAACCCAGTTGCGCGGGATGCCGAGCACCCCGCCCCACCGATGTGTGACCTGGGTTCCTTCGAGCCCCGGGAACATCTCACGAAGGACCCGCCACGCCGTCTCGTGGGAGGGCAGGTGCTGCTCGTTGGAGGCGCTGACCTTCGACCCGTAGAGATACGGGATGCCGGGGCGGCCGAACGCAATCCGGTCGTCTGCCGTCCGTTGGCCGTAGATCACCATGTGGCGGTCATCGGCGAAGGTAGAGGGCTCCGACAGACCGATCTGATCCCAGGTGTCCGCGGTGAGCGGCTCGGTGGCGATCATCAGCGAGTAGACCGGCAGCAGATCCCGCTTCGCTCCCGGCAGATCGCGCGAGTACGCCTCTGTGGCCCGCACCACGACGGGAGCACGTACGAGACCCCGCTCGGTCCGCACCACGCCGTCGGAGATCTCTGCGACCTCCGTCTGCTCGTAGATCTCCACACCTGCGGCGCGCAGGGTCCGCACCAAGCCCAGGACGAGCTTGGCAGGGTGCACGCGAGCCGAGGGTGTCAGCAGGATCGCACTCCGGACATCCGTCGCATCGAGCCGCTCACGCGCCTCGTCCGGGGAGAGCAGGCGAATCTCGTCCTCGGTGAACCCGTGCGCCCGGACCTCGGCGATCTCGTCGCACTGACGATCTGCCTGCGGTGAGTTGCGAGCCAACCGCAGCGTCCCCGCTCGGCAGAAGTCGCACTCGATTCCCTCGGTGATGGCCACCCGACCGATCTCGTCCACCGCATCGAAGACCGCGCGGCTCAACCGCAACGACTCGGCGGGGCTCGATCGCGCGGCGTACTTGGCAAA
>CAYUBX010000346.1:0-4537 GCA_964443165.1 uncultured Acidimicrobiales bacterium | reverse complement strand
GCGGTATCACCACCATGCTCGGCGACGACAGCTGCGATCGGATACCCCGCCGTGCGAAGGACCTCGATGACATCCGTGAGGTAGTACTCGCCCTGGCTGTTGGCCGTGTCGACCATCCGCAGAGCGGCGGGCAGAAGGCTCCTGCGGAAGCAGTACACAGAGGTGTTGATCTCGTCGACTTCGAGTTCGTCTGGGCTCGCGTCGCGATGCTCGACGATGCGCACGACGTTGCCGTCGTCGCCGCGGATCACCCGCCCGTAGTTGGTGGGATCCTCCATCCGAGCGGTGAGAAGGGTCGCGCCAGCACCCGTTTCGATATGGACCCGATGCAGTTCGGCGAGCGTCTCGGCGCGAAGGAGGGGGGTGTCGCCGGGCAGCACCACCAGGTCGGTGTCCTCGTCGTCGATTTCGGTTCCCTCGAACGCGGTGAGGCCGACGCTCACCGCGTCGCCGGTGCCGCGCTGCACGGTCTGTTCGACGAAGTCGACTCGCAGCTCGGAGGGGGCGAGCTCGTTGAGCGTCTTGCTGACCTGCTCGGCTCCGTGGCCCACGACCACGACGGTGCGGTCGACGGCGAGCTCAGCGAGGCTGTCGAGCACGTACATCGACATCGGCCGTCCACAGATGAGGTGGATCGGCTTGGGCCGCGACGACCGCATCCGTGTGCCCCGCCCTGCGGCGAGCACCATCGCCGAGCAACGTCGTGTCGAAGTCATGATCTCCCTGTCGGGCGCTGGAGCTCGGGGAGGAGGACTCGAACCTCCATTGCCGGGACCAAAACCCGATGTCCTACCACTTGAACGATCCCCGAAGATCGCCTCCCAGGCTAGGCGGCCGGTTCCCGCACATCGCGGCGCCACTCCACGCGCGACGAGTTGCGAAGCGGCGAGGAGCCGTGGCGATCACAGAGAGCGACAACACAGCGTTGCCGCGATCAAAGCGGCGGGCTACCCTGCGGCTCCTCATGGGTTCCCTGGTCAAGAAGCGCCGTAAGCGCATGCGGAAGAAGAAGCACCGCAAGATGCTCCGCAAGACGCGCTACCAGCGCCGCAACAAGTAATTCAGTCCGCGGGCGCCGACGCAGCGACCGTGGAGACAACGCGCGCCTCGACACCGTCGATGTCGAGGCCATTGTGGGCCCCTGGCACGAACCAGGTCCCGCCGCTGCCTGCGAGCTGCGCTCGCTCTCCTGTGGCGCGCTCCAGCCCGTCGCGCCACGACGCGAGTTCGGGGTACGCATCCACGGCCGCCGGCTCGAGGTCGTTGTCACCGTCGCCGGTGGGTCCGTCCATGTCGTCCCAGCGTCGATAGACAACGGGCGTCGACACGCCGAACGGCGGGGTGACGAGGGTGTAGTGCCGCAGCTCGAAGGGAAGGGGATCCACGATCTCGCCGATGCCGCGAACTCGCGCCCGTCCGCCGCGCTGACAGAACGCCACGTCGGCCCCGATGGACGCAGCGGTCTCGTCGCTCACCCCGCCTGCCCAGCGGAGGATCGCCGCCGCGTCGCTCGAACCCCCGCCCAGGCCGGCACCCGCGGGGATGCGCTTCAGCAGCTCGACCGACGCCGTGCGCCCGACGAGGCGGAGTGCCCGCTCCACGAGGTTGTCGCCGTCACGGGGGATGTGCAGGCCACGCTGCCCGGATCGGACGACCAGGTCGTCACCGTCAGAGATGAGCAGTTCGTCGTACAGATCGAGCGACACCATCTCGGCGTCGATGAGGTGGTAGCCGTCCTCGCGAACCCCCGTGACCCGAAGCGTGACGGTGAGCTTGGCGGGAGCGAGCACGGTCTCCATCAGTCGCCACGTTGGCAGACGACAACGGCCAGACGGAGCCACTCCTCGAGCGCGAGTTCTTCGGGACGTTGGGTCGGGGCGATCCCGGCGGCCTCGTACTGGTCGTCCGACACGAGGCCGTGGAGGCTCCGACGAAGCATCTTCCTCCGTTGCTCGAACGCCTGCCGCAGAAGCAGCCGCGCGGTGGCGTCGACATCGGAAGGAACATTCAGCGTTCGGCGGGTGATCTGGACCAGAGCGGACGTGACCGCCGGCCGGGGAACGAACACGGTCGGTGGAACCGTGCCGACGAGCTCCGCCTGTCCTCGCATCGCGACCCGGACGCTGACCGCGCCGTAGGCCTTCTCACCGGCGCGTGCGGCGAGGCGATCCCCTGCCTCCTTCTGCACCATCACGAGAAGGTGGTCGACCTGCGGGACATCGTCGAGGACGTCGAGCACGAGGGACGTCGCGATGTTGTAGGGAAGGTTCGCGACCAGGTGCCAGCCGTCACCGTCGAGGACCGACCCCCAGTCGAGCGTGCGGGCATCGGCTTCGACCACCCTGGCCCGATCCCCGACGAGGTGGCGGAGGACTCCCGCAAGCGCCGGATCGGTCTCGACCGCCACGACCTCGGCGCCCGTCTCGAGGAGAGCCAAGGTGAGCGACCCGAGCCCAGCGCCGATCTCCACTACCCGGCTCGAGTCGTCGAGGCCGGCGAGGCGGGCGATCCGGCGCACCGTGTTGGGATCAGCGACGAAGTTCTGACCGAGGCTGCGCCGCGGTGCGGCACCGGCGCGATCGAGGAGCTCGCGGATGTCCGCGGGCGAATGGGTCATCGACGGATCACTGGCGGATCTGCCACCGGTCCCAGCCGAAGTGCCGCTTGCAACCGGGCCAGCCGTTCCAGCCCTGCTTCTCCCACAGGAGGTTGGCCCGGTAGATCTGCTCTTCGCGACTGGCGTCGGCGGGACTTCCCGATCCACCCACCCACTGCCAGCTCGGCGGCGAGAACTGGAGCCCGCCGTAGTAGCCGTTGCCCGTGTTGATCGACCAGTTGCCGCCGGACTCGCACAGCGACAGGCGCTCCCACATGTCGAGGGACGGCCAGGTGGCGAGGTACGGCTGACCGAAGATCGTTGCCGTGGGGGCTGCGGTCGTCGGGGGCACAGTGGTCGGCGGCACAGTGGTCGGGGGCACTGTGGTCGGTGGGGCGCTCGTGGGCGGTGCCGTCACCGGCGGCGCCGTCGTTGGCGGGGCTGCGGTTGGCGGGGCTGCGGTTGTTCGCGGCGCCGTGGCGGGTGGCGTCGTCGTCGGAGGCAAGGTGGTGGTCGGATCCGGTTCGGCGGCGGCCACGACGTCGGGGATCCGCACCGGGTCCATGACGAGTGCGGTGAAGGCACGCGGGCGCGGCACGGTGGCGAGCGCCTCATCTGTTGCGGCCATCACGTCATCGAGCAAGAGCAGCGAAGTCTCCGCGAGCTGCCGAGCCGCACCCGATTCCGAGACGGTCTCCGTCGTGACATCGCGCGACTCGACAGATGCCTCCACGTGGACCGCGGCGGGCGCGGCTTGCAGGTTGGAGAGCACGAGGATCGGCAGCGCGACGAGCGTGATGACGCTCGCCACGAGCAGACCTCTGCGGGGGGTGCCATCGAGTGGCTCCACATCAATCTCCGGGGTCGGTCGCAGCATGCGAGCCTAGCCACGCGCTTCGGAGAATCACCATCGGAGTTCGTCATCCGCGGTCGATCGACCACGTCGCGCGTTCGATCTCTGGGGCCGGCTCGGATCAGCCGATCCCGTAGAGAGCGCTGGCGTTGTCCCACGTCTCTCGTGCGACCGTGCCCACGTCGACGCCACGGGTCTCGGCGAGCACCGCGCCGACATGTGTCACCCACGAGGGGCGGTTCTTCTTTCCCCGGTGCGGCACGGGTGCGAGGTAGGGAGCGTCGGTCTCCACGAGGTAGCGGTCGCTCGGCGCCAGAGCCGCGGCCTCGCGAACCTCCGGCGCGTTCTTGAACGTGACGATTCCGCTGAAGCTGAGATGGGCGCCGCGGTCGAGTCCCGCCCTGGCCTCGTCGGGGCCTCCGGTGAAGCAGTGAAAGACGGTGCGGTCCGGGGTTCCCTCTGCATCGAGGATGTCGAAGGTGTCTTCCCATGCATCACGCGTGTGGATCACGAGCGCCAGGCCCGTCTGATGAGCCAGCTGGATCTGTGCGGCGAAGACGTCCTTCTGTGCATCTCGGGGCGAGTGGTCGTAGTAGTAGTCGAGGCCACACTCCCCCACCGCGACCACGTCGCCTCCCTCGACGAGAGCGGCCAGCCCGTCCAGCCCTGTCCGCGCGTCGTGGGGATGCAGACCCGCCGTGGCATACACCGCATCGAACGCCCTCGCTCGCTCGATGGCCTGTGCGCTGCGACCGAGGTCGGTTCCGACGTCGACGAGCCGGGTGACACCGGAGTCGGCCGCCTCGGCGACGATCTCCGATGCGGCGTCGAGATCCGCGGGGAGATGGCAGTGGTTGTCCGTCCACATGGCCGTCGAGTCGCCGCTCACGACAGACGGGGGAACAGCGGGGAGCCCTTGCTGACCTCTCGGCCGCCGGGATAGCCACCCCATGCCACATCATCGGGGACCCGCTGGTCCTCCGGACGTCCGTCGAGGCCGATCCGCTCCCAGATCGCAGCACTGGCATCGGGAACCGCGGGACAGGCGAGGATCGCCACGATCCGCAGAGCCTCGAGCGCGTCGCCGA
>CAYUBX010000345.1:0-4541 GCA_964443165.1 uncultured Acidimicrobiales bacterium | reverse complement strand
TCTGCTGTCGGAACTGGATGCCGCTGGACATCTCGTGTGGTGCGACGACCTCGCCACCCTCTCGACGGCGGTCGAGCGTGCCGTGACCACCCAACTCATGCCGCTTCCGGACGACGAGTGCACCATCGGATCTCAGATCGCGGAGTATCTCGACGGCGTGTCGGGCAAGCGCCGGCTTCTCGACCGGCTGCTGCTGCGCACGGAGCGCTGATTCTCCGTCAGGTCAGATCGGGCGGGAGCCGTGGCCGCCCCGCCCCATACCCCGGCAGCCACCAGTCGCGGAGCCGCCACACGTCGCGCCAACGAGCGGCGCGGGGATGCACGCGCGACAGAACCGACCGGGCGAGCGCGCCCCACCAGACGCATGCGAGCCCGATGCGGCGGCGAACGCCGCTCCACTGCACCCGAACATATGTGGTGCGACCCGCCATCATCATCGCCGCCTTACGTCCTCCGTCTGGCGTCGACGCACCGCCCTCGTGGCGGACTCGAGCGTCGGGGTCGACGAGGATCACCCAGCCGCGCGCCGCGATGCGGGCGCAGATGTCTGTGTCCTCGGCGTACATGAAGAACCGCTCGTCGAAACCACCGAGCTCGTGCCAGCGGTCGCGCGAGATCAGCATCAACGAGCCGGTGATCATCGGAACCGCCCGCACAGCTTCGGGTACCGGCATCCGTTCGAAGTCGCTGACGCGTCGCGACACCATGCTCAGGCACGACGCGAACATGAGTGCTCCACGCAGGGTGGGGAGCCGGCGGACGGTGTCTGGGTTGATCGTCCCGTCCTGGCGAACGGTGAGGCCGCCCACCATGGCGACCTCGGGTCGTGAGCGGGCGAGTGCGACCAGGCGTTCGGCGGAACCGGGCTCGAGCACGGCGTCGGGGTTGAGCAACAGGAAGAACTCGCCCGTGGCCGCGGCCGCAGCGGCGTTCATCCCGGAGCCGAAGCCTCGATTGTCCGCCTCTGCGATCACATGCGGAGCGATGGAATGCGCCTTCGCCACCTCGACGGTGCTGTCCGCCGAGTCGTTGTCGACGACGATGGTCTCGACGGTGAGGCCCTCGATCGCCGCGATCGAATCGAGGCAGGGGCTGATGTCGTCCTGGTTGTTGTAGGTGACGACGAGAACGCTGACGTCGATCATCGAGGTGACGCTATCGCCGCCCCAGCAGCGCGAACGCGGATGCCACACCCACGCCGGCGCCGAACAGGTGACCTTCCCAGGAGATCCCGCGCTGGGGCACGAAGCCCCACACCAGACCGCCGTACAACAAGACGGCCAGGACCGCGAGCGCGAAGGCCCGCGCGCTGCGCCCGAAGAACGCGGCACCGACGAGAAAGCCGAGGTACCCGAAAACGAGGCCGCTCGCCCCGATGTGGTTGCCCGATCGGGCCACGAGCCACACCAATGCACCTCCCCCGACCACCACGATGCCGGTGACCTGCCACCACACCCGGCGACCGTGGCCCATCACCAGGAGCCCGAGAACGGCGAAGGGAATGGTGTTGGAGATGAGGTGGGCGAAGCCCGCGTGCAGGATCGGCGCCCAGAGAATGCCGTCGAGCCCGTCGAGGCGCCGGGGGTGGATCCCTCCGCCCTCGAGTCGGTCGTCGAGCGCGACCGTGTCGACGATCTCGATGATCCACATCGCGGAGAGGGCGACGGCGAGCGTCAGCAGAGTGAGGACCAGCCGGTCGGCCCACCGGCGCCGGGCTCCTTCGTGCCCCGCGGGCCCGCTGCTCTGCATTCAGGTGATGATGGCAGCCGTGGCTCCGGCTACGGTGCGCGGGTCATGGCCCGGTCCCCCTCGCCGCCATCTGGCTCGCCCGCCGGCCGACCGCTCGACCCCGAGACGTGGGTGGTGAGCGGTGGTCGACCGGGCGGCCCGGGCGCTCCTCTCAACACACCGATCGTCGCTGCGTCCAACTTCGAGCCAGGCGGTGAGCACTACTACAGCCGGGGCGATGGGACAGCCACCGTCGCTGCGTTCGAAGAGCTGCTCGGAGGTCTCGAAGGCGGCACGGCCTTGGCGTTCGGCAGCGGCATGGCCGCGGCGAGCGCGGTGTTCGATCAGCTCGCTGTCGGACGTGAGATCGCGCTGCCGACGGACTGCTACCACGGCGTCAACCAACTGGCCGACGATGGTGCAGAGCGCGGGCGCTGGGCTGTTCGACGCGTCGAGCTCGCCGACGTCGACGGCTGGCGACAAGCGATCGCCGAGTGCGCTTTGGTCTGGCTCGAATCGCCATCCAACCCACTCCTCGAGGTCGCCGACCTCGGGGAGATCTGCGGCGTCGAGCATGCCCACGCTTGCCTCGTCGCGGTCGACAACACCTTTGCGACACCGCTCAACCAGAGACCCCTCGAACTCGGCGCCGACGTGGTGATGCACTCAGCCACCAAGTTCATCGGTGGGCACAGCGATCTGTTGGCGGGAGCGCTCGTGGTGAGGGATGAGTCACTTCACAGCAGCCTCGATCGGTCACGCACGCTGCTTGGTGGCGCGCCGGGTGCGCTGGAGATGTTCCTTGCCACACGCGGCGCCCGCACGTTGGCTCTTCGCCTCACCCGCGGTCAGGAGTCAGCAGGAGAGCTGGCCGCGCGCCTCTCCGAGCAGGCGTGGGTGAGCCGCGTGAGGTACCCCGGGCTGCAGGGCGACCCGTTTCACGACGTCGCGAGTCGGGTTCTCGACGGCCCCGGCGCCGTCCTGAGCTTCGAGCTGTCGTGCACCGCAGCCGAGGCCGATGAGTTCCTCGAGCGACTCCAGTTGGTGAGGGCAGTCACGAGCCTGGGTGGCGTGGAGACCACGATCGAACGCAGGGCCAAGCTGGCTGGTCAGGAGCACATCCCGGCGACGCTTCTCCGCATGAGCGTGGGCTGTGAGCACGTCGAGGACCTGTGGGCGGACCTGTCCGGGGCGGCCAGCGCGCTCGGCGCCTGATCCGTCACGTCGATGCGTTCGGGCCCCGAGCGCCTCTGCGAACCGCTGATGTGGCTGGCCGCGCCGCGCTTCCACCAGGACGGACACCTCCACGGTCTCGCCGTCCAGGTGCCGTGCCGCTTTCCGATTGACCCGCCTGGTGATGTTGGCCATGGAGGGTGTGCCGGGCGTCAGCGCGCCCGCATGCGGATCCGGCCGTCGGTCACCCGAACCCCCTCCGCACGCAGCAGCTCGGCCTGTCTGGCTTCGTTGTTCGGTACGAGGCGACCCACCGAATTGACCACCCGCCACCAGGGATACCCGTCGTGATGCTTCAGGAACCGGCCAACCGCTCTGGCCCGCCCGGGGTAGCCGGCCTCCTCCGCGACCTCGCCGTAGGTGACCACGTCGCCCGGCTCGAGAGACCGCATCACCGCTGCGATGGCAGCCTCGAGTGGGGTCAGGTCGTCCGTGCCATCGCCCTCGCCCTCGCCATCGCCGTCGGTGTCCCCTGCGGGGTCTCCCATACGGCGATCCTGTCAGAGGGGTACCATTGAACCAACAGCGCGGCGCCTGGGGCGGCGCCGCCACTTCACAACTTGGGGGCCAGATGTCGGCCGACTTCGACATTCACATCACGGGCGGAACCATCGTCGACGGCACGAGGGTGCCGCGATACAAGGGCGACGTCTGGATCAAGGACGGCACGATCAGCCAGATCGGCGGCCGCGCCACCGGGACGAGTGAGCGGGTCATCGACGCAGACGGCAAGATCGTCGCGCCGGGATTCGTCGACCTCCACACCCACTACGACGCGCAGATCCGCTGGGACCCGTGGTGCACGATCTCGGGCTACCACGGTGTCACCTCGGTCGTGTTGGGCAACTGCGGTTTCGGGTTCGCGCCCGTGAAGCCGGAGTTCCGCGATCGCTCGATGCTCACGATGACCCGCACAGAGGCCATCCCCTACGAGTCGATGAAGCAGGGCATGGACTGGGACTGGGAGACCATTCCCGAGTACCTCGACAGCCTCGACCGGGCGCCCAAGGGCGTCAACGTGATCCAGTACATGCCCACCGCGTCGCTCATGACGTACGTGATGGGCTTGGAGAAGGCCAAGGCGGGCGAGCCCGCAAACGAGGCCGAGCGCAAGGAGATGGCGCGCCTCCTCCACGAGGGGATGGACGCCGGTCTCTGCGGCTTCTCGATCCAGCGACTCGGACCCGACTCGGTGCAGGCCGACTACGACGGCAGCCCCATGGTCACCGACATCATGTGCGACGAGGACATCCTCAACCTGGCGCAGGTTCTCGCCGAGCGCGACGAGGGCTTCATCCAGATCACCCAGGGAACGGGCGACATCCGGACCGACATCCGGTTCCTCGAGGTCTTGGCCGGGACGGCACAGCGTCCGATCCTCCACAACGTGGTCGCCCCGGCCCGCAAGGATCCCGAGGTTCATCGGCGTCCGCTGCGCTGGATCGACAAGAACTGGGACGAGGGTCTCCAGATCTACGCCCAGTGCGGCACCGGCCGGGCCGGATTCGCCTTCACACTCGAGCACTGGAACCTCTACGACGCCTCCCCTGCCTGGCGCACGGTCACCACCGGCTCCAAGG
>CAYUBX010000344.1:0-4564 GCA_964443165.1 uncultured Acidimicrobiales bacterium | reverse complement strand
CGAGGACTCCTCGATGCTGCCCAGCTACGACTACATCCTCGAGGACGAGTCGGTCATCGAGGTGGGGCGCCTGCGGATCCAGACGATCCACAACCCGGGTCACACGCCCGGATCGATGAGCTTCCACGTCGAGGGAACCCCCCTGCTGTTCACGGGCGACACCCTCTTCCCCGGCGGTCCCGGGGCGACGGGCTTCGAAGGTGGGGACTTCGAGAAGATCATCCGCAGCATCGAGGACCGGATGTTCTCCAAGTTCGACGGAGACACGATCGTGTTGCCTGGCCACGGCGACGACACAACGATCGGCAACGAGGTTCCGCACCTGCAGGAGTGGATCGACCGGGGCTGGTGAGTTGTGGCGCTGTCAGCTGACGAGCGTCCCTTCGATTTCTCGCCGGTCGCTCTCGCCGACCTTCCGGATACGCCAACCCGCGACCGCAACATCGCCGCGAGTGCCTGGGACGAAGCGCCTGAGCGGCTGCTGACCCTCGGACACGACCTCGACGGCACGCCCGAGGCCGCCTTCAAGCGTCGGATCTTCGGCTGGTTGCTCTGGCGAGCCGGCCCCACGAGGGGTCCGTGCCGCTACCTCGCAATCGATCCGCGCGACCTGGCCCGGTCCTACACGTTCGAGCTCGACGGCGAGGGAAGCGCATCGGGCGTCGGCCCTGACGGGGTCGATCACGACCGATTCCGGGCGTGGAAAGAGGCGCTGCGGGAGCACCCGGTCGACTGATCAGCCGATGGTCACGCGACGGAGCAGCGCCCGGTAGACCAGCGCGAAGCTGACCACGCCGAGCCCCGCGATGGCGGCCGCCGCTTTGAGGAGCGCTATGCCGTCCCACCCGTCGGAGAGCAGCGACCGCATGCCCTCGAGGAGATACGTGACGGGGTTCCAGGCCGCGACCGTCTTCATCCATCCGCTCATCTGGTCGCGCGGCAGGTAGCTCGACGTAAGGAACGCGAACGGGAAAAAGATCAAGAACGCCGAGTTGACGGCCGCGGGATTCCCGGTGCGAAGGGCAACGGTATAGGGGATGCCCGTGTAGGCCTGGCTCCACGCGACCGAGAGCAACAGGAACACCAGGACCCCGAACACGCCCGTGCCGAAGCTGACGCCGACGGCGAACCCCAGCACGATCACCACGCTGGCCAGCGCGAGAGCGAGGACCACATCGGCCACCATCAACCCGAGCAACAACGTGACCCGACGCACGGGTGTGATGAGCATCCTGTCGAGGTATCCCGACTGGATGTCGGTCACCAAGATGAGCGCCCGCGAGAGACCGGTGACGGCGAACACGATGCCGACCGGGAGCTGGAACGCCTTGTAGTCGATCCCCGGGATCTGCTCGACAAACGTCTCGAGCGCGCCGGTGTTGACGATGAAGAAGAACACGGGGATGGCCAAGGCGGGGCCGAGAAACTCGGGCTCCCTCAACAACGACCGCAGCGCACGGCGCGCGATGGTGCCGATGTCGGCGAAGAACGAGACCTGCCTGGCCAGCGGCGCGGATCGAACGGCGGTCATGACGCACCCTCCCCTGCTCCGGCGCTGTCCCCTGGGTCCCCGTCCTTCCCCTCGGCGAACGCCATGCGATATCCGGTGGCCTGCAGGAACACGTCATCGAGCGATGGCGTGCGCACCGTGAGCGACGCGACCTCGATGTCGGCCCGGCTCAGCGCGACCGCGACGTCTCCTACCAGCGCGGCACCGTGCGATGCCGAGATCGTGACCCCGCGCCGGCCAGGCGTGACGTCGTCGGCGCCGTCGAGCCCACGCAGGATGCCGACGGCGTCGTCGATGCGGTCGGCCATCTCGCAGACGATGACGTCGCTTCCGACCGCCCGCTTGAGGTCGGCGGGAGTTCCCTCCTCGACGATGCGCCCGTCCGCGATGATCCCCACCCGATCGGCCAGCTCGTCGGCCTCCTCGAGATACTGGGTGGTGAGGAACACGGTGACGCCCATCTCGTCGTTGAGCCGGCGGACCTCCTCCCACACCCGCGCTCGACTCAGCGGATCGAGCCCCGTGGTGGGCTCGTCGAGGAAGACCACCTCCGGGTCGTGGATCAGCGACGAGGCGAGGTCCAGGCGGCGCTTCATCCCGCCGCTGTATGTGCCGACCCAGTCGTCGATGGCCTCGCCGATGTCGGCCAGGTCGATCGCCCGCTCGATGCGTTCGAGCCGATCTGTGGGCGACAAGCCGTAAAGCCGGGCCTGGAGGTCGAGGATCTCCCTGCCGCTCTGCTTCTCGTCCAGCGCAGCTTCCTGCAATGCGACGCCGATCCGCAGCCGGACCTCGCCGGGGGCCTCACGAACGCCGAACCCGGCAACCGTCGCGGTCCCCTCGGTGGGAAGAAGCAGCGTGCACAGCATCCGCACCGTGGTGCTCTTGCCCGCGCCATTGGGACCGAGGAATCCGTAGATCTCTCCACGCCGGACGGCGAGATCCACACCGTCCACGGCTCTGTTGTCGTCGAAGTCGCGGACCAGGCCCCGCGCATCGATGGCCAGCTCACTCATCGGCGGCACGCTACCCGCGAGGTGGGACAGTCATTCCGACCTCGGCGGGGAGGTTCGTTAGCGTGCGGGTCATGAGTGACGACGCAGGTCTCGCCGGTCTCGAAGCTTCGGTCGGGGACGGCACGATCGACACGGTGATCCTCGCGTTCACCGATCACTACGGGCGCTTGATGGGCAAGCGCCTCGACGCCCGGTTCTTCATCGACGAGCCGCACGGCACGCACGCCTGCGACTACCTGCTCACCGTCGACATGGAGATGGAGCCCGTCGAGGGGTACGACTTCGCCAACTGGTCCGGCGGATACGGCGACGTACACCTCGCCCCGGACCTGGCGACTGTGCGGGTCGTACCGTGGCTGGATCGCACGGCGCTGGTTCTCTGCGACGTCGAGATGGAGAACGCGGACGGCTCTCATCCGCTCGTGGAGGTCGCGCCGCGCACCATCCTGCGGCGTCAGGTCGAGCGCCTCGCCGAGCGAGACCTCCGTGCCAAGGCCGCCTCGGAGCTCGAGTACTACCTCTACCGGACGTCGTATCGCGACGCCGCTGCGGACGGCTATCGATCGCTCGAGCCAGCCGGCTGGTACATCGAGGACTACCACCTGCTCCAGGGTGCGCGGACCGAGGATCTCAACGGGGCCTTCCGCCGCAACCTCGCGACGTTCGGCATTCCCGTGGAGTCGACGAAGGGCGAGTTCGGGCACGGCCAGCACGAGCTCAACATTCGCTACTGCGACGTGCTGGAGATGGCCGACCGCCACGTCCTGCTCAAACAGTGCGTCAAAGAGGTCAGCGACCAGCTGGGAGCCGCAGCGACGTTCATGGCCAAGCCCGACGAGGTCGAGGCGGGCAGCTCGTCACACCTGCACCTGTCCGTCTGGGGTGCCGACGGCAATGCCTTCACCGGTGACGCCGAGGTGGCCGGCCTCTCGGTGAGCGAGACATTCGGGGCATTCCTGGCCGGCTGGATGGAGCACGCCGTCGAGCTGATGCCCTGCGTGGCGCCGACCGTCAACTCCTACAAGCGCTACCAGGCCCAGAGCTGGGCACCCACCGGCCTCGCGTGGTCCCCGGACAATCGGACGGCAGGCTTTCGCGTCGTCGGGCGCGGTCCCTCGCTGCGAATCGAATGCCGTCTGCCGGGCGCGGACGTCAACCCCTACCTGGCGTACGCGGCCGCCATCGCGTCCGGTCTCGACGGCATCGATCGTGGGCTCACCGCACCGCCGGCCTTCGACGGCGACGTCTACTCCGACGCGTCGTTGCCAACCGTGCCCACGAGCCTGGACGACGCATTGCACGGCTTCGAGGGGAGCGAGTTCGCTCGACGGGCCTTCGGCGACGCGGTCGTCGACCACTACTCCCACCACTGGCGCATGGAGGCCGCCGCCTACCGGCGTGCGGTCACCGATTGGGAACGGCGCAGATACTTCGAGCGGATATGAGCGACATCCGACCCGCGACCCCCTCGGACCGCGATGCGATCGTGGAGACCATCGTGGCTGCATTCGCCGAGGACCCGGCGTTCACCTTCTTCTTCGGCGACCGCTATTCGGAGCTCGCTCCCGGCTTCGCGGGCTACCTGTTCGACAAGCGTGTGGCGTCGGGAGGTGCGTGGGTCGCCGACGACGGCGAGGCGGTGGCGCTGTGGGATCCACCGACCGATGTGGCGAGCGACGCAGTCCTGTCACTTCCCGACGGCGCGGCCCGACGCCTGGCGGGGTACGACGATGCGGTCGAAGCTCGGTTGCCCACCGACCCGATCTGGTACCTCGGCATCCTCGCCTGCAACCCCTCCGCCGCCGGCCGAGGCCTGGGTCGGCGCGTCGCCGCACCCGGGATTCAGCGCGCCAGCGAAGACGAGCTGCCCGCGATCCTCGAGACCACCAACCCCGTCAACGTCGGAATCTACGAACGCGCCGGCTGGTCGGTCCGCGACACCATCACCTCTGTCGACCCCCTCACGATCTGGGGCATGGAGTTGAGTCACTTCGGTGAAGTTGAGTCACTTCGGTGCCTGACACCAAAGTGACTCAAC
>CAYUBX010000343.1:0-4568 GCA_964443165.1 uncultured Acidimicrobiales bacterium | reverse complement strand
CCGCCAGAACCTCTCCAACCTCACCGGACCCCACCGGTCCCTCCCGGCGTCAGGGACGGTTGAGTTGCCAGGTCACGCCGAACCGGTCGGCCACCCACCCGAAGCGGGTGCTGAACCCGTAGTCGCCGAGCGGCATGAACACCTCGCCGCCCTCGCTCAGCTGCTCAAACAGCTGCTCCTGTTCCTCTGGGGAGTCGCAGTCGATCCACATCGAGATCGCGGGAGTGAATTCCCAGGCGTGGTCGATGGGACTGTCGGCGCAGCTGAACTCCGCGCCGGCCAGCCGGAAACGGGCAGTGACCACTGTTCCTTCGGGCCCCATGCTGTCGGTGCCGTAGTGCTCGATCTCGAGAAGCTCGAAGTCCTCGAAGGCGTCGCGGTACAGATCCAGTGCCGCGCCCGCGACGCCGCCCTGAAATGTCAGAAACGTCCGAATCCCCTGAGCCATGTGACGACCCTAGCGGCGGATCCGGTGCCGCCGGCTCGCCCTTGCCCTTTGCGCAGACGCCCCTCAGCTCACCTCGACGTCGCCCCAGAATGCCACCCGGCCGGTGATCTGGGCGGCGGCGGGCTTGGGCTCGGGGTAGTGAAACGCCGCTGGCAGCACGTCGTCGCCGATCACCACGTCGAAGTCGGCAGCGGTGCCCTTCCACGGGCACACTGAGGTCGCGTCGGACGGCTGGAGCAGTCCGCCTCGCACGGATTCGATCGGGAAGTAGTGGTTGCCCTCCACGATCACCGTGGCGTCGCTCTCCGCGATCACCGTGCCGTTGCACGTCGCTGTTGCCATCACCGCTCCTCGCTCCCGGCTGCAACCGCTGGCGCCGTGGTGTTGGTCCTGACCGACCCCAGTCAGTCGCCGGGAAACGTGAGGCCGATCTGCCGGCGTGCCTCGTCGAGGGTGCGCATCATCGCCAAGGTGTCCGCGTGCGGCATGACATCGCTTTCGGTGCGCCCGTCCCGCAGACAGCGGTTCACATGGGCTGCCTGGTATTGCAGGCCCGGTTTCGCGATCCGGGTGCGATGTCGCCGGCGACGTCGCCCGTTGACGTGAACGTCGATGCGTGGTGTCACGTGCATCGCGCGGTGGAGGCGAATCTCGCCGCGCTCACCGACGATCCGCGCCTCGTTGCGGCCGGCGACGTCGATGGAGGTGAACAGTGTTGCCGTGGCATCACGCCAGGCGAGGCCGAGCGAGGTCTGCAGGTCGATCCCGCTCCCCATCACCGCGGAGGCCGTCACGGAGTCCGGCTCACCGAAGACGAAGTGCGCCAGATGGATCGGGTAGATCCCGAGGTCGACCAGCGCACCGCCCAGCCGCTCGTTGTCGAACAACCGGCTGCTCGACCGGTCAGCCACCGGGACCCGGAACGCGAACTCCGCCTCGATGTGCTGCGGTCGTCCGATCACGTCGGTGTCCAGGAGTTCGCGCAATCGGAGATAGCCCGGCTGAAAGCGCGACCACATGGCCTCCATGAGGAACACGCCGTTGGAGCGCGCTGAGTCGACCATCCGCTGCGCTTGCGCTTCGTTGACAGCGAACGGCTTCTCACAGAGCACCGGCTTTCCGGCCTCGAGGTATGCGATGGTCTGCTCGCAATGGGCGTTGGCGGTCGACGACACGTAGACGACATCCACCTCGGGGTCGGCCGCCAGGCCGGCCAGGGTGCCATGACGGCGGGCGATGCCGTTCTCGCCGCCGAACCGTTCGGCGCTCTCCGCGAAGCGAGAGCCGACGGCCACCACCTCGGCGTCGTCGAGGCGCCGGAGCCCCTGCACGAATCGGGTCGCGATCCGTCCCGTGCTGCTGATGCCCCAGCGGATCGGCTCCGGCCCGGCACTCATGGGAGCCAGTTGCGGTCGATGTGGAAGCCGCCGAAGGGCACCGCGCCCATGGCCATCGCCGCGAGCGCCTTCGGGAAGGGCCACCCCAGGTCGTCGTACCACCGGACGAGCGCCAGGATGTAGAGGAGGTAGAGCACTCCATGGACGGGTCCCATGACCGAGACGCCGACGTCGTTGTCGCCGGCGTACTTCAGGATCACCGCAGCGAGGAGAACGAGGTAGCTCGTCGCCTCCAGACGCGACGCCAGGTGCAAGGTGCGGGCCACGGGGTCAGTGTGGCCTACCGTGCCGGTCGTGGCACCACTCATCGGGATCACGGGCCGGCGGGCGACCGGCGAGGGCATCGGGAGCGCTGCGGCGCACCTGCAGACGAGCCTGGTCGACTTCTACTTCGCCGAGTACGGGATCCGGGTCCACGAGTCCGGTGGCCTCCCGGTGGAGATCGCCCAGACCGCCGATCCCCGCGGTTACGTTGATCGCCTCGATGGCCTGATCCTCACGGGCGGTGGCGACGTCGATCCTGCCCTGTGGGGTGGACCGGCCGAGACGTCGTTCGGCGTGTCGCGCGAACGGGACGACTTCGAGATTGCACTGCTGGAGACAGCGCTCGATGCGGACGTTCCCGTGCTGGCGATCTGCCGCGGCATCCAGCTCGTGAATGTCGCGCTGGGCGGCACGCTCGTACCGCATCTCCGGTGGAACGAGGGCGACGAACACTCCAAGCGACGCGACGACCGTGCGGCGCCCGTTCACGTCGTCGACTGCGCCGAAGGTTCGCTGCTGGCAGGCCTCTATGGCGAGCGAGCAAAGGTGAACTCCTTCCACCACCAGGCGGTGGATCGTCCCGGCACCGGACTCGAGATCACCGGCCGCTCCCTGGACGGCTCGATCGAAGCGGTTGAACATCGCGGCCGTCGATTGCTGGGCGTGCAGTGGCATCCCGAGATGATGGAACCGACCGAGCCGGTGTTCGGCTGGCTGCTCGCCGAAGCGGCCCGTCGGGGGTCGGCGAGCTAGCTGTTCAGCGCGGCACGCCTCGACGGGGTGCTGCTGTGACGAGGTCGACCGACGCGACCAGTCCGCTTGAGTCCGACGCGAGTCGTGGGATCCTGCCGGCGTCATCGAGGCGAACCACGACCAGTTCGTGCCACTCGTCATCGCTCACGAGGGGCATGTCGGCCCGCAGTCGGAGCACGACCTCGCCGCCCGGCGTCACCAGTTCGTTGGAGGGTGCAGAGGGATCCGCCCACCGCACCAGCGACACGAGGAACCGCTCGTCGTCACCCCGGACCTCGATGTCGAACGGATCGTCGGGGTCACCGTCCGGGTGGTGGAAGGGGTGGAGCAAGCGAGCGGCGAGCCCTGCGGTCCGGTCCGGAATGGCGCCGACGTAAGCGGGGTCGTTCTGCATGTCGAGGTACGCGGCCCGCCGCGGATAGCGAACGAGGGCGACCATGTCCCAGTCGCCCTCGAGGACCGGCGCGGCGAAGGGGAACGAGCCGCCCCTG
Organism: uncultured Acidimicrobiales bacterium; assembly: GCA_964443165.1. Lineage (GTDB taxonomy): Bacteria > Actinomycetota > Acidimicrobiia > Acidimicrobiales > Poriferisodalaceae > JAYPWI01. Next base: position 1,215 of record CAYUBX010000343.1, on the reverse strand, counting down.
GCCTGAACGGTGCCCGATGCGACGGCGGCGTAGCGAAGGTATGACTCGCGGCCGCCACCCTTCGAGTACCTCAGGAGGTTGACCATGATGATGGCGTTGGGATCGGGCCGAGCGATGAACGCTTCGATGCTCGCCGGACTCGGGTTGACCATCTCGGTCGGGTTGGGGTCGACCACTCAGATCACCCCCTCGTCGCGAAGCCGTTCGAGCTTGTCGGCCTCGAGCCCGAGAAGCTCCCCGTAGACGGCGTCGTTGTCCTGGCCGAGTGAGTGGAAGGGGTCGAGCTCCGCCATCTCCGAGCCGTGCCATCGGATCGGAGAATGGGGGAGCGGCACCTCGCCGATGTCCGGGTGGTCGATCCACTGCAGGAACTCGCGCTCGATCAGATGGCCGTCGCGGACCACCTCGTCGACCTCGCGCACGACGGCCACGGGGACCCCCGCTCCGCCCAGCCGATCGACGACCTCGGCCCGTGTGTGCTGCGACGTCCACTCGCTCACCAGCTCGTCGACCTCGGTCATGTGCGCGGTTCGATCCGCGTTGTCCCGGTACCGCTCGTCGCCGAGGAGATCCTCTCGGCCGATGACCTCAAGAACCGACCGCCAGTGCCGGTTGGTCACGGAGATGAGAGCGATGTGGCCGTCGCTGCAGGGATACACGTCGTATGGCGCGACGCCCATCGCAGCGTGTTTGTTGCCAGTTCGAGGCGTGGTGCCCGTCTGTTGCCACGACAGCATGTTGGAGCAGAGGGTGAAGTAGGTCGCCTCGGCCATCGAGGTCTCCACCTTCCGCCCCACACCGGTGCGTTCGACGTCGTACAGCGCCGTGACGATGGCACCGTAGAGGTGGCTGCCTCCGAGAAAGTCGACGAAGGCAACGCCGGCCTTCACCGGCTCCCGATCGGGGTGACCCGTGACGGACATCGGTCCCATGTGCGCCTGAACGGTGATGTCCATGGCCGTCTGCTCGGCGCCGGGACCGGAGAGGCCGAACCCCGATCCGTGGGCGAACACGAGCCGGGGGTTGACCTTCCACAGGGACTCGGCGTCGATGCCGAGCTTTTCGGGAACGCCTGGCGCGTAGTTCACCAGCACGACGTCGGCCTTCGTCGCCAGGTCGAGGAACAGCTCCCGGCCGCGATCGGACTTGAGGTCGAGGGTGATCGCCTCCTTCGAGCTGTTGAGCATCGCGTAGGGAAGTGACGGGCCGCGCGCC
>CAYUBX010000342.1:0-4579 GCA_964443165.1 uncultured Acidimicrobiales bacterium | reverse complement strand
GCTCGAGCAGACGGCTGTGCAGGTAGAACACGTCGCCCGGGTAGGCCTCGCGGCCCGGCGGGCGGCGCAGCAGCAGCGACATCTGGCGGTACGCCTCGGCCTGCTTGGACAGGTCGTCGTACACGATGAGGGCGTGCTCGCCGTTCTCCATCCAGTGCTGGCCCATGGCGCAGCCGGCGTAAGGGGCGAGGTACTTGAAGGGTGCGGAGTCCGCAGCAGGAGCCGCCACGACGACCGTGTAGTCCATGGCGCCGCGCTCTTCGAGCACGTTCACGACCTGGGCGACGGTGGAACCCTTCTGACCCACGGCGACGTAGATGCACTTCACGCCGAGGCCCCGCTGGTTGAGGATCGTGTCGATCGCGACCGAGGTCTTGCCGGTCTTGCGGTCGCCGATGATGAGCTCTCGCTGGCCTCGACCGACCGGAGTCATCGAGTCGATGGCCTTGATGCCCGTCTGCAGCGGCTCGTGCACGGGCTTGCGGCCCATGATGCCCGGTGCCTGGATCTCCATACGGCGGTCGATGCCGCCCACGATCGGGCCCTTGCCGTCGATCGGCTCGCCGAGAGCGTTGACGACGCGTCCGAGAACCGCGTCGCCGACGGGCACGGAGAGAATCCGTCCCGAGGCCCGGACCGACTGGCCCTCCTCGATGTTTTCCACCGAGCCGAGGACCACGGCGCCGATCGACTCCTCGTCGAGGTTGAGCGCCAAGCCGACGTCACCGCTCGAGAACTCGAGGATCTCGTTCACCGATGCGTTGGGAAGCCCCGAGACGCGGGCGATACCGTCGCCGACCTCGAGGATGCGTCCGACGGTGCCGGACTCGATGGAGGGATCAAAACCCTCCAGGTTCTTCTGAATCGCGGACGTGATGTCCGTCGTGTCGAAGCTCAGGTCTGTCATGACAGAGCATCCTTCATCTTGTCGAGGCGGGTTCGGACCGATCCGTCGTAGACGGAGTCGCCGATCTGGGCGACGAGGCCACCCATGACATCGGCATCGACGATGACCTGCACGGTCACGTTGCGACCGCTGGCCTTGCTCAGGGCAGCGGCCAGGCGCTGCTGCTGGTCGTCGGACAGGGCCACAGCCGACCGCACCTCGGCAACGGCCTGCCCACGATCCTCGGCGGCGAGGCGCAGGACCTCGTCGGCGATCGCAGCCAGTTCGCTGCCCCGTCCGGCGCCAATCAGCATCGACACCAGGTTGAGCGTGGTGGGTGATGCCTTGTCGGCCAGCAGATCCTCCACCACGCCGATGCGGCGCGACGCGGGGATGCTGCGGTCAACGAGGGTGTCGCGCAGCTCGTCGTTGCCCTCCACGGCCCGGCCGAGCTGGAACAGCTCGTCGGACACGCGATCGAGTGCGCCCTCGCTGCGGGCCACCGAGACCAACGCTTCTGCGTAGCCCTCGACTCTGTCGGTCATCGTCTCTTCTTCCTGCTTCCTTGTTCCGGTCTCTCGTGCCCGACCGTGGTGGTCAGGCCGGTCGATGCCGGAGGAACAACCGCGGGAGCCTCAGCTCCCGACGCGGTCGATGTAGTCGTCGATCAGCTGGCGATACGCCGCTTCGTCGAGGCTGGCCTGCACGACCTGCTCGGCCGCACCCACCGCGAGGGTGGTGACCTGGGCTCGCACATCGGCGAGCGCCCGCTCCTTGGCGGCTTCGATGTCCGCCTCGGCCTGAGCACGCCGTTCGGCGATCTCCGGCTCGATCGCGGCCAGGCGGTCCTGACGGACCTGCTCGGCCTCGGCGCGGGCAGCCTCGATGATCTGGCCGGCTTCGGCGCGAGCCTCAGCCAGCTTGGCGTCGTAGTCGGCGCGCAGGGACTCGGCCTCGCCACGAGCTGTTTCAGCTGCGTCGAGATCGCCCTGGATCTTCGCCGTACGGTCCTCCATCACTTTCTTGATGGCGGGGTAGGCGTACTTGGCCATGACGATGAAGAGAATGGCGAAAGCTGCCGAACCCCAGATCACTTCGTCCCATGCGGGGATGATCGGGTTGGGAGCCTCCGCGGCCTCTTCAGCGGCCAAGATGTTGGCCAGAAGGTTCACTGTTCCTCCTACGCGAAGTTGAGGAGGATGAAGACCACGAAGCCGATGAGGGCCAGGGCCTCGGTGAACGCGATACCCAGGAACATGGTCGTTCGGACCATGCCGGCGGACTCGGGCTGGCGGGCCATCGCGGTGATGGCGTTACCGACCACGAGGCCGATGCCGACGCCCGGGCCGATGGCCGCGAGGCCGTAACCCAGACCAGCACCGACTGCCTTCAGGCCGTCGACGGCCGTCTCGGCCCCGGTTTCTGTCTGTGCGAGCAATTCGATCACTCGTCTTCTCCTGTTTTTCTCGGACTGGTTGAACGTGACCGGAAGGTCACAGCGGATGGATGTGAGGCCTAGTGCTCGGCGTGCATCGAGCCGCCGATGTACACGGCGGTGAGGATCGTGAAGATGAACGCCTGCAGGAAGGCGACGAGGATCTCGATGCCGGTGAGGCCGATCAACACGATGAACGGCGCCCAGATGATGGCGAACAGCGGACCCTGGGTCCACAGCGTGGCGGTGAGCACGCCGAAGGTGACGAGGAGGAGGTGACCCGCAAGCATGTTGGCGAAGAGCCGGACCGCGAGGCTGAAGGGACGCACGAAGAACGTCGACACGAACTCGATCAGCGCGACGAGCGGGAGCAGCGCCCCCGGCACGCCCGGCGGGATGATCGTGTTCTTGAAGTACGAGAAGAAGCCCTGGCTCCTGATTCCCACGGCGTTGAACACGACCCACACCACGATCGCCAACATTGCCGGCGCCGCCATACGGGCGTTGGCCGGGAAGTGGATGAACGGGAAGACCTCGGTGATGTTCGCGAAGAAGATGAAGAAGAAGAGCGACATCAAGAACGGCATGAACTTGAGGCCCTCGGGACCCATCGTCTGCATGACGATGTTGTCCTTCACGAACGAGACGGACGACTCGGCTACCGTCTGCACGCCACGCGGGACCATGTCACCGCGGCGGATGGCGACCGTGAACAGCACCACCGGGGCGATCATCGCCCACAGGTAGACGATGCCGACCTTGTTCAGCTCCATGAACGTGCCGTCGAAGAGGATGCCGGGCCACTCGAGCAACTCGGCGATCGGTGGGAAGCACAGGCCTCCGCCTTCACAGGAGGCAGCGAGCAGGGCAGCGTCATTGAGGTTCACGTGTGAATCCCTCCAGAGTTCCGAACAGCGCCAGGGGCCAGCCCGGGGTGCGCGAGCGACAGAGAAACATAGCGCGTCTCCCAGATGAGAAGTCCCAAATGGGCGACGATGATCGTGATTCCGAGCGGTACCGGCTCGAACACGCTCAGATTGCGGACAACGAGCACTGCGACGGTGATCGCAGCGAGGCGGAGAACGAAGCCCCCGAGGGCCGCGGCCATCAGCGCGCCGGGCCCGATGCGAGCCGTCCACGTGAGGAGCGTGGCGGCCGCGAGGAAGTTGAGGAGGACGAGCAGGAGTGCGTACGCGGAGGACACGGCTCCGTCGAAGCCCCAGATCGCCGCGGTGAATACGATCCACACCGGAGCGACCATGAGGCCGCGGCGCACGATGTCGCGTGCGATCTCTGACTCGGGAGTCTGTTCGGGAACGACGGCGTCGGGAGCGTCAGCCATCGGAGCCGCTCCCGTCGTCGGAGGACTGCTCGTCTCCCAGGGTGATGCCCGCCGGCAGCTTGCCGTCTGGTTCGACGGCGGTCTCGATGGCCCGCGCGTTGGTGGGGCGCTCCGAGGAGAGCTCCCCCGCATGCTCGTCCATCGCGTAGGAGTACCGGTAGTACTCGGCGAGCACCTTGCCGATCAGTGCGAGTGCGGCGAGGGCCAAGATGAACAGCGGGGTGGTCCCGAGCCAACGATCGAGGAGCCAGCCGATCCCGGCGAAGATGAGAGGCGTCGCCACGAGCTCGATCGCCCGAACAAGACCGTCGTCTGCGGCGACGTCGGTGCGCAGGCGGAACCGCGGCTTTCGTTCGGGGGCTGCCATCGTGGGGGAACGGTCTTTCGGTGAGAGAAAGTGGGCTGACGCGTTCGTCGGGCGCTTGTGAAAGCTTTCTCAACCTAGGTTCGACCGCCGAGGGATGCAAGCGCTACCGACCGAGAGCGGGTGACCGCCAGGAGGAAGGCCGCATCCCCCGGTGGCCCAGGACGCCGCTCCCCCACTGCCTGAGCGCTACAGGGTGGCGGAGTCCACCGTCGGGTCGTCGCCCGATTGTGGACGCAACAGCAGCACGAGAAGGATCCCCACGCCGCTGAACGCGAACGGGACGATCGCATCGCCCGAGCCCGTGATCGTGGGAACGAGAGCCACCGTCGACAGCAGCGCCGTCCATGCCCACAGGAGCACCACGGTCCTCCGATGCCCGTGACCCATGCGGAGCAGCCGGTGATGGAGGTGGTCCTTGTCTGCGGTCGCGATGCCGCCTCGCCGGAACGCGCGACGGACGACGGCGAAGATCGTGTCGATGAGCGGCACCCCCAGGATGAGGATGGGGATCACCGCAGGCGCGAGGAAGAAGTAGACCTGTCCGGAGAA